>NZ_JAGGQS010000050.1:0-7987 GCF_018613175.1 Bacillus sp. ISL-47
TCGATCGAGGACTTAACCAAATTATTGGTGATACTCGGTAACACTTCTTCATGCATTATCTAGTTTTGAAGGAACAAACCTTCTAAAAAAATATAGTCTAGTGACGATAGCGAGAAGGTCACACCCGTTCCCATACCGAACACGGAAGTTAAGCTTCTCAGCGCCGATGGTAGTTGGGGGCTGTCCCCCTGTGAGAGTAGGACGTTGCTAGGCGAACCCCAAACGGGGTATTTATTTTGCCAAATTATGAAATGGCCCCTTGGTCAAGCGGTTAAGACACCGCCCTTTCACGGCGGTAACACGGGTTCGAATCCCGTAGGGGTCACCATTTGGAGGATTAGCTCAGCTGGGAGAGCATCTGCCTTACAAGCAGAGGGTCGGCGGTTCGATCCCGTCATCCTCCACCATATTCTTTGGGACGAGCTACTTGCTCCTTCACAAAAGTATGAGCCATTAGCTCAGTCGGTAGAGCTTCTGACTTTTAATCAGAGGGTCGAAGGTTCGAGTCCTTCATGGCTCACCATTTTAATTTAATATTGCGGGTGTGGCGGAATTGGCAGACGCACCAGACTTAGGATCTGGCGCCGCAAGGCGTGGGGGTTCGACTCCCTTCACCCGCACCATTTTTAAGCGGAAGTAGTTCAGTGGTAGAACATCACCTTGCCAAGGTGGGGGTCGCGGGTTCGAATCCCGTCTTCCGCTCCATTATTTTGCGCCCGTAGCTCAATTGGATAGAGCGTTTGACTACGGATCAAAAGGTTAGGGGTTCGACTCCTCTCGGGCGCGCCATAAAACGGGGAGTAGCTCAGCTTGGTAGAGCACTTGGTTTGGGACCAAGGGGTCGCAGGTTCAAATCCTGTCTTCCCGACCAGCGACACTTTTTTTATAAACCATGGGGCCTTAGCTCAGCTGGGAGAGCGCCTGCTTTGCACGCAGGAGGTCAGCGGTTCGATCCCGCTAGGCTCCACCATGAAAATTTAATCATTTTGGCGGTGTAGCTCAGCTGGCTAGAGCGTACGGTTCATACCCGTGAGGTCGGGGGTTCGATCCCCTCCGCCGCTACCATTATGATCTTTGATCTTAATATTTCGGAGGAATACCCAAGTCCGGCTGAAGGGATCGGTCTTGAAAACCGACAGGCGGGTCAAACCGCGCAGGGGTTCGAATCCCCTTTCCTCCTCCATTATTTTAATACTATTATCGCGGGGTGGAGCACGCCCGAATAAGCTTCGAAGGAATTACTTCAGCGCAACGATTGAGCTGCTGCTTGAATAATCTTTCTGAAATCGGGGCGGTACTTCATTGAATAAGCTGCGAGATGAAATGCTAGATGTGAGCATAGAAAAATCACATAAATACTATTATCGCGGGGTGGAGCAGTCCGGTAGCTCGTCGGGCTCATAACCCGAAGGTCGCAGGTTCAAATCCTGCCCCCGCAATCTGGTCCGGTAGTTCAGTTGGTTAGAATGCCTGCCTGTCACGCAGGAGGTCGCGGGTTCGAGTCCCGTCCGGACCGCCATTTTTAAACTAAATAGATAAATGGCTCAGTAGCTCAGTCGGTAGAGGATTTTAAAAGAATGCAGCTGCGAAGCTTTAGCATCATCGAATGGCATGCTTTTAAAATCTGCGACAAAGAACGCAGGGCTTTGAAGCACAGCTATTAAACTTTAGGGTAATTAAATTAATACGGCTCAGTAGCTCAGTCGGTAGAGGATTTTAAAAGAATGCAGCTGCGAAGCTTTAGCATCATCGAATGGCATGCTTTTAAAATCTGCAACAAAGAACGCAGAGCTTTGAAGCACAGCTATCTAACTTTAGGGTTATTAATTTAATACGGCTCAGTAGCTCAGTCGGTAGAGCAAAGGACTGAAAATCCTTGTGTCGGCGGTTCGATTCCGTCCTGAGCCACCATATTTCCTAAGTCTTTTCAGACGATGGAGGGGTAGCGAAGTGGCTAAACGCGGCGGACTGTAAATCCGCTCCTTCGGGTTCGGCAGTTCGAATCTGCCCCCCTCCACCATTTATATAGGGGTATAGTTTAATGGTAAAACGAAGGTCTCCAAAACCTTTGATGTGGGTTCGATTCCTACTACCCCTGCCAGTAGGAAGATGGCGGTTGTGGCGAAGTGGTTAACGCATCGGATTGTGGCTCCGACACTCGTGGGTTCGATTCCCATCAATCGCCCCATTTTTCTTTTAAAAGAATCATTAATGGGCTATAGCCAAGCGGTAAGGCACCGGACTTTGACTCCGTCACTCGCAGGTTCGAATCCTGCTAGCCCAGCCATTTTTAAGGCAGCATAGCCAAGTGGTAAGGCAGAGGTCTGCAAAACCTCCATCCCCGGTTCAAATCCGGGTGTTGCCTCCAAACAATGTAAACGCGGGTGTAGTTTAGTGGTAAAACCTCAGCCACGAGCAATGCTCCCATGAATCAACATCGAGTTGCCTCGACGCATCAGCTTCCTGAATAAGCTTTTAGAGGAAGAGGCATGCAAGGGCAGGAAATTATATAGTAGTTTTAATATTAATTATATATGCGGGTGTAGTTTAGTGGTAAAACCTCAGCCTTCCAAGCTGATGATGAGGGTTCGATTCCCTTCACCCGCTCCAAAAATGGGCCTATAGCTCAGCTGGTTAGAGCGCACGCCTGATAAGCGTGAGGTCGGTGGTTCGAGTCCACTTAGGCCCACCATTATACATACCATTTTTAACCTAATCCTACACGGGATTAGGTTTTTTTGTTTACATTGTTAGAAAGATGATGAAGGGAAATCATTTGTTAAGAAAAGCCTGTCTTAGGAAGAGACAGGCTTTTCTATTATAGAATTTCAGCTTTGCCGTTCCAGATAAAAATGGAAGTGAAAAAGTGAAGAAGAAGGGAACGAAACGAAGTGAATCGTGCCGCTGGGATCGGAAAAGCGAAGGTGAAGGGAATTAATCGGAGAATAAAGGGACCCGAATATGAACGATTTGTGAACAGTGCAAAATTGAATATATGTATTTAATTAGTTTGAAAACGGCGTAAAGCGTTGATAACTCTGAGGATTTTTAGATAATGGACCTAATTTTTAACGGGAAAGTTGTGATATAAGTGTGATGCAGTTCACTTTTGTGAAAAACGTTCTCAATTATGATATAAGTAACAAAAACTTAAGGGGGATGATGGAAGGTGGAAACGAAAAAAGTGATCCAGGGGGGCAAGGCAGCAAAGGAGCATGGCACGCTGAAGGGGACCATTTTTTCAGTAACCGTTGTGGGGTTAGGGATCTTTGTTACGTATCTAATTGTTTATGGCCTGTATATGGCCAGATTATAGGGGGGATTAAAAATGATGCATCGCTCTGAGAAGATATGGCTTTTCTTAAGTTTTGGGATGATTATCGGATTTATGCTCATTACGGGTTATCAGACATTTGCTTTAGAAATGGGGCCGCCAAGCTATGGGGAACGGATTGATCCGCAAAAAGTGGATGAAACAGCACCGTTTGACCAGCCTGGCATCAAAAAGATTGGTGAGAATGAATATGAAGTGGTCATGACGCTGCAGGTGTTTAGTTTTACACCAAACGAAATCGAAGTGCCTGCCGGATCAACCGTTCATTTTACACTAACTTCTAAAGATGTCGTACACGGGTTCCAGGTTGCAGAAACCAACTTGAATGCCATGGTGGTTCCTGGCTATGTGCAAAAGATTACTCAAAAATTTGATAAGCCAGGTGAATATTTAGTTTTGTGCAACGAGTACTGCGGTGCCGGGCACCAAATGATGAGCACAACGATTACGGTTAAATAAAGGGGGGAGAAACAGTGGAAACCATTATTAACAAGTCAGGGAAGACACAAGTTTTTAGGGAAAAAGCAAATAAAGTCATGGGCATCAGCCTGGAGGATGCGAGATTAACGAAATCATACCTATCTGTAGCCTTCTTAGCCATCCTGCTGGGCGGATTGCTTGGATTATTGCAAGGCTTGAACCGGGCAGGGATGCTTGAATTGCCGGTTTGGCTTAACTACTATAAAGTATTGACTGCACACGGACTCCTCTTGGTAGTCGTACTGTCCGCGTTCTTTACAATTGGTTACTTCTATGCGGGATTATCCCATACATTGGGCGGCCTGCTTCCGAAGGTCAGAAAGATGGCCTGGATCGGTTTTTGGATGAAGATTTTCGGATTTGTATTAGCTGTTATTCCTATTTTAATGAATGAAGCATCTGTCATGTATACCTTCTACCCGCCAATGGCAGCTTCACCCATTTTCTATATTGGCTTGGTATTTATCGTCTTAGGGGTTTGGATGTGCGCATTTGGTGCCTTCATCAATGTGGCAAGCTGGAGAAAACGCAATCCTGGACAGCATATTCCAATTCTCTCTTTCTTTGCAACAGGTGTGTTTGTACTCTTATTCTTCGGAAGCCTTCCGGTTGCAATTGAAGTATTTACAATCATCCCGTGGGCTTTCGGCTGGGTTGAAACCATCAATGTCATGGTTGCGCGTACGCTGTTTTGGGCTTTTGGCCATACACTCGTGAATATCTGGTATTTAACAGCGGTTTCAGCCTGGTATGTGATTGTGCCGAAAATCATCGGCGGGCACAGATGGAATGATCTTTTAACAAGAATTGTGGTCATTGCACTCGTTATTATGAATATTACCGGTGGATTCCACCATCAGATCATTGACCCTGGTATTTCTGAGCCTGTAAAATACATGCACGTGTTTATGAGTTTAGCAATTGGCTTCCCATCCTTGATGACTGCTTATGCGATGTTTGCGGTATTTGAACGTACAGCCAGAAAGAAAGGCGGAAGAGGTCTTGTTGGCTGGTATAAAAAATTACCTTGGGGCGATGTCCGTTTCCTTGCACCATTTATCGCGATGGCAGCCTTTATCCCTGCCGGAGCGGGCGGTATTGTCCAAAGCACAAACCAATTGAATCAGGTTGTCCACAACACCATGTGGATCGTGGGCCACTTCCACTTAACACTTGGCATGTCTGTTGTGATGACATTCTTCGGCATCAGCTACTGGCTTGTTCCTTATGTGTCGAAAAGAGTGCTGACACCGCAGATTAACAAGTTAGGTGTTATCCAAACGATTATTTGGACCATCGGTATGATCATCATGTCTGGAGCAATGCACTGGGTCGGATTATTGGGATCACCAAGAAGAACTTCTTATTCCACTTATTTTGACAATGCAACGGCTCTAAGCTGGGATCCATACTTATTCTTCCTGGCGATCGGCGGAACTTTGCTAATGATCGGTGTGCTTATCCAGGTGTATGCAGTATTCTACCTCATGTTCTTTGCACCAAAAGGAAACACTGAGTTCCCGGTAGCGGAAGTGGAAGAGGATGCAGCGCCAACACCAAGGTGGACAGAGCGCTGGGGCTTATGGATTGTGTGCATGCTTGTTCTTGTCGGCATGGCGTATGTCATTCCGCTCGTTGACTTCATCGTTAATGCGCCTCCGGGTTCACCTCCATATAAGACCTGGTAAGGAAAAAGAGATAGCTCGGATGGCTGGGCTGCCTCTTTCTTTTAGGCTGTTTTCGCAAAATTTGCTGCTATTTAAATAAATTTTGTAAAAAAACTTGGTAAATAAGGTTAGTTGATTGGAGCGCAAGGTGCGAGACTCCAGCGGGAGGAGTGGGACAGGTGAGACCCCACAGGTGCTGCGCGCCGAGGATGCTCACCGCCCGCCCCGCGTTCGCTGAGCATCCTGGAGCGGAAATCAACTACTCCTCACAACTAGTTTAAAAGTCAACAATCTTTTAGAAAAGAGCCGGTTTTTAAAGGAAGTGATGAACATGTTTCCAAAGAATAGAACAGCTTTATCCAGCTTAATTGTATTGTTATTCGGAGTGGCCTTGTTTTTTATTGGCACAGACGGCTTTCAGGCCTTTACAGCAGAGTCTGCCCGTGTGAACCAACTGATGGATGAAAAGCCTCAGTTTCCGGATGTTATGCTTGAGGACAATAAAGGAAGGACCTACTCTTTTTCCGAGTTTGAAGGAAAGTATGTGTTTATTACCTTTTTGTATACTTCATGCGGAACGGTTTGCCCCGAGCTTGAGGTCAATATGTCTGAAGTGTATAAGCGGATTCCAAAGAAATACATCGGAAAGGACATCCAATTCCTCAGCATTAGCTTTGATCCGGAGCGGGATGATCCCGAGACACTTGATACGTATCGAAAGGCATTTGGCAGTGACGGGGAAACGTGGAGAATGGCGAGGATTCCGGACCAGCAGGAGCTGAAGTCACTATTAGATCGTTTCGGTGTCATCGTTATTCCGGATGAGTACGGAAATTTTGCCCATAACTCCGCCTTCTATCTGGTGAATCCTGAAGGGCGATTAATGGAAGTCATGGATTACACGCTGATTGAGGAAGCGGCGGATCAGGTAACGGATATTTTAGAGAGCGGAGGGAAGAAGAGATGAAGCAATCAGCCTATGGTTTCTTGCTGCTTCTTGCTTTAATGCTCCCGCCTGTCGCCGATTTGCTGGAATCCATCATGATTACCCATATGCATATGCAAATGCCGATGCTGGTGTTTGCGGGATTTCTGATGGCGAAGTTCTTTCAGCAGCGTTTTCCTCAGTTTTTTGAAAAGTGGAATGAAAACGGCGTTCCGGGCATTCTGCTGTTTACCATCATCATGGTGTATTGGTCCCTTCCAAGGACGATGGATGAAGCCTTGACGCTGACAAGTGTGGAAGCCTTTAAATTCATCTCTCTGCCATTTTTGGCAGGAGTGCCATTGCGGGACAGCTGGCCAAAGTTAAGTTCTTTCGGGAAACATGCTTTTATTATATTTTTTACCGTAGTATTCCTGGCGTTGGGATGGCTGTATATTTGGTCGCCTGTGCAGCTGTGCAATAACTATTTGGTGATCGAACAGATTACATTGGGATGGGGATTTATCTCTACAGCATTTGCTATGGTCGTTTACTTGGTTTATAGCTATTTTATGGATTTTTCGAAGTATGAATAAGAGGATGCCTGCTGCCCAATTTGGCAGCAGGTTTTTGATTGGCTTAGGAGCTTGCCAAGAGAGTTAGGTGGTATTAGGCCACAAAACCATTCATATATATAGATGGGAGTGTGAAAATCAGGGGGGATAACATGGCGGATCCAATTGTTGCAAGATCGCTGGACGAAATTAAATTTTGGTCCAGAATTATGAAAGAGCATGCCTTATTTTTAAGTTTGGGGTTTACTTATGAACAGAAACAATTAATTGCCGAAGCCCAGCAATTTATCGCTCTTTTTGAAAGAATAGAGGAAAGGCTGGCTAGATTTACAGTCAACTCAGAACTAGGTCAAGTTCAAGCTTTTAATAACGAAGTTTATCAAGCAGCGGCTGCTATCTGGAGCTATAAAAGGAAAGTACTGGGTCTGACATTGCGCTGTGAAATTCGTTCCAATAATTATCCTTTATTAATCGACCATATCAGCAGGGAAGCTGCCTATTTTGCCAATCGATTAAAAGATCTTAACGCAGGGATACTCGCACCAAAACCGGAAGCTATTATTGAAGAGAATGTTTTCTTCCTTAAAATTATGGCTGATCATGCCAAGTTTATCGGCCATCTTTTAGATCCTTCGGAAAGAAAGCTAGTTGAACAGGCCAGGGAGTTTAGCCATGATTTTGACCAATTGGTATTTCAGGCTGTTGATCTAGAATCCATGCAGCCGCAATCAGAAACAAAACCTTTACTTAGTCAATTTTTAAACCAGAATAAAGTATCCGTTGCTTCGTTAAGGGACTTTAAGAAAACAGCAAGAGAATTAATTGAGGCATGCCGCATCAAGAGCAATATTCACCCGCTTCTAGCCGACCATACATTTAGGGAAGCTGAAAGGTTTTTGGAGATCATTGATTTGTTTGAAGCCAGCCTAAAAAGGAATTAGCTTGCAGATAGTAGGAATAAACAAGCCGGCCGATTAAGGCTGGCTTTTCACATGTGCGCCCGGCA
>NZ_JAGGQS010000051.1:0-13079 GCF_018613175.1 Bacillus sp. ISL-47
ACAATAATCAGGACTTGACTTGTTTTATAGCAAATATCGGGCACTTTCTTAGGTTTATCGGTCAGAATTTCATTTTATCGGTCACTTTTCAGATATATCGGTCAGATTTCATTTTTATCGGTCACTTTTCAGATATATCGGTCAGATTACATTTTTATCGGTCACTTTTTCCATATATCGGTCAGTTGGCTCTATGGCGGTCTTTTTTGACCTGATCCTGAGTCATTAAGTCCCCACAGCCTTTCAATCGGTGTACGAATAGAAAGGCTCTCCAATCTTAAGCTCTGCAGCACCGTTATAAAAAATAGCATCCGCCAAATTTTTTAATAACCTGGCCGTATGTATTTAAAACAACAGCTTATAAGCCTGTATCCCAAAATATATACCAAAACCAATCAAAGACAGACCGGACAATATCGAAATGAATGCCAGGATCTTGCCGGTTAAAAATCTTCTGAAGCTGCTGGCAACTCCGGCCATTGTTAAATCCCATAGTAATAGCCCGATAAAGATGGCGCAACTGTATAAAATTACGTGTGGTTTATCATACTCAGCTGCTGTTTTTGCGAGGACTGAACCATAAATGCCAAGCCAGAATAAAATAGTCAAAGGGTTTGACAATGACATAAGAAAACCTGACATGAACGATTTTATGGAAGATTCGTCATTCCCTCTTGTGCTAGAAATAACTTTTCCTGCACTCAACAGGCTTTCCACACCTGTGTAGACTAATACAAAAAATCCAAAGCACCACAAAAAGGCTTTCATAAATGGGATTTCTAAAAAATGAACGACACCCAGATAGACAGCAAGCATGTAAACGGCATCTGCAGTCATGGCGCCCAGTCCAACAAGCCAGGCATGGAAGAAACCGTTTTTGATTCCTTTATCAAGCTGTGCTGCATTGATAGGACCAATCGGTGCCGCCAGAGAGAGACCCAAAAATACATACCCTAGAAAAATACTCATATATACAACTCCCTAAATTCAAACACTGTTAGTACAAATTCTATTCAGTCTTAAAGCAGGATAGGACAACTTTTACATGAGCAGGATATCCTAGCCGTTTTATTGTGTGGCATTTTCGGGAATAACAAAAAGGATATATAAGAGCAGAGAACTTCTGGAGGGGAAAACATGGCGATAAACATGTCTGAGAATCAAATTACCCTTGAAATTATAAAAGCATTGAAAGAAACAAGGAGGTTTCATTTTCAGAGTATAATTACGGAGCTTCAGCCTTATGATATAGCCCGAATTTTTGAAGATTTGCCGGTAAAGCATCACCCGCGATTTCTTCTTTATATGACCCCCGATCAGATCGCCGAATTAATTCAGGAACTTGAACAGGATCACCAGGCAAGAGTACTTTCATTATTAGGAATTGAAAAGTCAGGTGAGGTTCTTGACCTGATGGATAATGACGATATTGCTGCTTTATTGGAAGGGATGTCAGCAGAGAGGATGGAAGAGCTTCTATCCGGCATGAAGCTTGAAGAATCCCGTATCGTAAAAAGCATTATGAAATATCCGCCTGAAACAGCAGGGAGGCTAATGACAAATCGTTTTGTCTGGATACCCCAGCTTTATACGGTCAGGGACACTGTGGAAAAAATGAAATCATTTGCTGAATACTCGGAGACAATAAACTATCTATACGTCATAGATGATGACAAAAAACTGGTTGGTGTTGTTTCTTATCGCGATTTAATCCTTGCCAATGAGAATGAAAAGATAAAGGACATTATGTACAGCAGAGTCATTGCAGTAGCAGCGGATACAGACCAGGAGGAGGTTGCAAGGCTGATCGAGAGGTACGATTTTCTGGCTATTCCCGTTGTGGAAGAAGGGCAGCTTGTTGGGATTGTTACATTCGATGATATTATAGATGTCGTGATTAGCGAGGCCAACGAAGACATTGAAAAGCTTTCTGCCTCAGGAAGGGCGATCGACTTTGATACAAAGCCTCTTGTTGCAGCGTATAGAAGGCTTCCATGGCTTATCCTTCTATTATTTATTGGTATAGTTTCGGGTACCATTATCAGCGGTTTTGAAGAAACACTATCTCAAGCTGTGGCACTTGCCTTCTTTATGCCTATGATAGCTGGAATGACCGGAAATACTGGCACTCAATCATTAGCTGTTGTCGTCCGTGGACTGATAAATAGAGATTTGGATAAAAGGCTAGTAACAAAATTGGTTATTCGGGAGCTCAGCGTCGGGATCATTATCGGAGTGACCTGTGGAATCTTAATAGCAATAATTGCATATGTATGGCAAGGCAGTTTTGTCCTGGGTTTAGTGGTTGGCACATCTTTAATTATAACTTTAATTATCGGAACTCTTGCAGGAACAGTAATTCCACTCATTTTGTACAAAATTAATATTGACCCTGCTGTTGCATCCGGACCCTTAATTACAACATTAAATGATATTTTGTCATTACTTATTTATTTTGGGCTGGCAACCATTTTTATAACAAAACTGACTTAATTTGTGTTTTCTAGCATAAAAATGACTCCCCTGCAAAAAATAAAATGAAAAAAAGCAGGGGAGTGTTTAAAAATGGATGTTAGACGTGTAAAGCAAATTCTTTCATCATCAGCAGATATTGAAGTAAAATACAACGGTGCTTCTGTTTGGATTGATAAGTTAAATGAAGATGGCCGTACAGCTACAGTTCATTTGCGCGGCCCTCTTGAAGAAAGGTCAGAAGTAGAAATTGCTGAGCTTCAAGAGCTGTAAACATTCAAAGGCCGCCAAAAAAGGCGGCTTTATTTAGTATATTTCATCATTAGATTCTTTTTCGGTGCGTTCATTTAAATATTGGTTTTCAGCCGCAGCAAAATTAACTGACTGAAGGCTGACATCTTTGTCGATTCCATATAAGTCCTTTCCGGTATCTTCCAAAAATGTTTGTTTCCTTTTCATTAAGATCGCCTCCTTTTAAAGATATGTTTCCGTTAGTATGGACAGGGAATTTGTATATCATAATAGGGAAAAATGAACAAGAACCTTTTACAGAAGTGGGAAAATGTGAAGAAAAGTAAGTAAATATTTTTAAGCAAAACTCTTTACATAGGATACGGGGGTATAATATTATTAGCTTAAGGGGGCGGATCAAATGGCTTTTGAATTGGAAAATGATGAATTATTGGCGGAGAGCTGCTGTTCCATTGACTCAGACCGGAAAAGTCACCATTCAGAAAAAGTAAAAAAGAATCTGACAACTCGTTTAAATCGGATTGAAGGACAAATACGCGGAATAAAAGGACTTATAGAAAAAGATACCTATTGCGATGATGTTATAACACAGATTTCTGCAACTCAGTCTGCCTTGAACAGTGTAGCAAAGCTTTTGCTTGAAGGCCATTTGAAAAGCTGTGTAGTAGAAAGAATTCATGAAGGCGACGATGAAGTCCTGGATGAATTTTTGGTAACCATTCAAAAATTAATGAAAAAATAAGGAGATGTTAAATATGGAAAATGTAACATTAAAAGTTAGCGGCATGTCATGCGGCCACTGTGTAAAAGCAGTGGAAGGCAGCGTTGGAAAATTAAACGGTGTAGAAAAGGTATCTGTTGATCTTGATAACGGTCAGGTACAAGTACAATATGATTCTTCATCGGTATCACTTGAATCAATCAAGGAAACAATCGATGATCAGGGATATGATGTAGAATAGTTTTTAAACGATGGAACGTGTGGTCTAATAGCACGTTCTCTTTTTTTAAAAAATTTGTCTAATTATTTTTGGTTGACACATAGGGTAGAGGGGTATAGTATATTAAGTGAAATCAAAATTATACGTCACTTAATTTAAGGAGTGGTATTTATGAGTGATGCGGCATTAAGAGAAGTTCAGCTTCCTATATCAGGCATGACCTGTGCGGCATGTTCTTCACGCATCGAGAAAGGGTTAAATAAACTTGAAGGTGTTAAGGAAGCGAATGTTAATCTTGCACTGGAAAAAGCATCAGTCAAGTATAATCCAGATGTAACATCTGTTGAAGCCTTTGAGAAAAAAATTGAGGACCTGGGTTATGCAGTTGTTTCTGAAAAAGCTGAATTTGAGTTGCTTGGCATGACCTGCGCCACTTGTTCCCAGCGTATAGAAAAAGGGCTTAATAAGATGGCCGGTGTCAAAAAAGCTGTTGTCAATCTTGCCCTTGAGACAGCGACTGTTGAATATAATCCTGAACAGGTAACTGTCCAGGACATGATAAAGAAAGTAGAGAATCTCGGTTATCAGGCCAAAGTAAAACAAGATGCAGAAAAAGATGGTGCAGATTACAGGGAGAAAGAGATCGAGAAGCAAAAAGGGAAATTCATTTTTTCCTTAATCCTTTCCATTCCTTTGTTCTGGTCAATGGTTGGCCATTTTGAATTCACACAATTTATTTATGTTCCTGATATGTTTATGAATCCGTGGGTGCAGCTCGCACTTGCAACTCCTGTTCAATTTTTCATTGGAAAGCAATTCTATGTAGGTGCATATAAAGCGCTAAAGAATAAAAGTGCCAATATGGACGTTTTAGTGGCTCTTGGTACTTCAGCTGCCTATTTTTACAGTCTATATCAATCGATTTTATCAATTGGCACGGATACTCATATGGTAGAGCTTTACTATGAAACGAGTGCCATATTAATTACCTTGATTATATTGGGTAAATTATTTGAAGCTCGTGCCAAAGGCCGTTCTTCAGAGGCTATTAAAAAGCTAATGGGGCTGCAGGCAAAAACAGCTACTGTTTTGAGAAATGGGGAAGAGCTAGAAATCCCCCTTGAAGATGTACTTGTTGGCGATATCATCTATGTAAAGCCAGGCGAAAAAATTCCTGTGGATGGCGAAATCACGGAAGGCCAGTCCGCATTAGACGAATCCATGCTAACCGGGGAAAGTGTACCGGTTGATAAATCAGTCGGCGATACAGTTATTGGATCCACAATCAATAAAAATGGTTTCTTGAAAATTAAAGCTACTAAAGTAGGCAAAGATACTGCCCTTTCCCAAATAATCAGAGTGGTTGAAGAGGCGCAGGGCTCCAAAGCACCAATACAGCGCCTGGCAGATAAAATTTCCGGAATCTTTGTCCCTATCGTCGTATCAATAGCCGTTATTACCTTCTTTGTTTGGTATCTGTGGGTTAGCCCCGGCGAGTTTGCAGAAGCCCTTGAAAAATTAATTGCTGTGCTTGTTATTGCATGTCCTTGTGCACTGGGATTAGCCACGCCAACATCCATTATGGCAGGTTCAGGCCGTGCAGCGGAATATGGAGTTCTTTTCAAAGGCGGAGAGCATTTGGAATTAACTCATGAAATAACTACAGTTGTTCTCGATAAAACAGGAACCGTAACCCACGGAAAGCCTGTATTAACGGATGTGATTGTGGAAGGGAACATGGAAGAAAACATTTTCCTTCAGCTTGCTGGTTCAGCCGAAAGGCAGTCAGAGCATCCATTGGCTGAAGCAATTGTTAAGGGAATAAAGGAAAAAGAGATAACTTTATTAAATCCTGAAGAATTCGAAGCAATTCCGGGCTTCGGAATTAAAGCAAGAGTGGACGGCAAAGATCTGCTTATCGGGACAAGAAGGTTAATGGAGAAATATGAAATAGACATTGCCACAGCAAGGGCAAAAATGGAATCCCTTGAGGACAATGGGAAAACGGCGATGCTTGTCGCGGTTGATGAACAATATATGGGGATTGTAGCCGTTGCGGATACTGTAAAGGAAACATCCAAAGAAGCGATCAAACGCCTGAAGGATATGGGTCTTGAAGTTGTTATGATCACAGGTGATAATAAGCGGACTGCCCAGGCGATTGCAGAAGAAGTAGGAATTGACGCCGCTATTGCGGAAGTTCTTCCAGAGGGAAAGGCAGATGAAGTTAAAAAGCTTCAGGAACAAGGCAAAAAAGTCGCAATGGTTGGTGACGGCATTAACGATGCTCCTGCCCTTGCGGTGGCGGATATCGGAATGGCTATTGGAACAGGTACGGATGTTGCGATGGAAGCTGCCGATATTACGCTGATGAGAGGCGATCTGAATAGTATTGCAGATGCAATCCTAATGAGTAAGAAGACAATACGCAATATCAGGCAAAACCTGTTCTGGGCTTTCGCTTATAATACGCTTGGAATTCCAGTAGCAGCTTTAGGTTTCCTTGCCCCTTGGCTGGCAGGTGCTGCGATGGCTTTCAGTTCAGTCTCAGTCGTATTAAATGCGCTTAGATTACAAAGAGTAAAATTAAATGCATAGAACGGTTAAACAATAGCAGACGGAAGGAGCTGGCTATTATGAAAAAGTGGGCTGGGGCTGCCATTGCCTATTTGATTCTTGTTATGGCAGGTTATGCTATATATGATGGATTCTTTGCCGAACCTGCGCAAGAACAGCATGAAACTGAGAACCACGAAGTAAATGAGGATGCTGAATAACATCCAAAATTAGGGGAGTAAAAGAAATAATTAGATTATTCGAAAGGGAGGCTGTTAAGTTGAAGGCAAAACTCACAATTTATACAAGGCCTACTTGACAGGATTGCCAGGCAGCGAAAGAGTTCCTTTCGCAGAATAATGTACCATATAATGAAGTTGATCTTGCCAAAGACCCAGAGAGGGAACAAGATCTTATCCATTTAACCGGCAGCCGAATTGTCCCAGCCTTTCTGTTTGAAAAAAAGAAATGGTATGGCGGAACAAAGAAAAAGCATTTTATAGGCTTTGAGATGAACCAGGACGTTATTAGAAATATGATTGAGAAAGATTGATTTTAACAAAAAGACAGAAGGAGAATTGCTCTCCTTCTGTCTTTTTTCCTAATACATTATGTCCTCCATTTTGTCTTTAGCCATTTGTTTAAAGACACTGCTCGGCATTGCTCCCTTTGTTCCATGGCAGCTCTCAAACATTTCTTTCAGTTCCTGGTTGGAAAATTCGGGGTGCATTTCCTGCATGAGCGGCTTCACTTTTCCAAAGTTCAAAAAACCTTCAGGTGATTCGTTTCCTGCTGCTAGAATGGCAGTACCTGAACCAAGAATAAGGGAAACGGAGAATATTCCAGCAATCAACCTTTTCATTTTTGAATCACTCCTTTTTTATTGCATCTTTAGATTACAGGATAATTGTCGAGAAGTTATCGAGGAATATTGAACTAAATGTGAATTGATTAATTTAAAAATTTGTAATCTAGTATTCCCTATGATAGAATTACCTACAATATATAGTGATTATTATAAAATGAAAAACTACATATAGATCGTGATTGGTGTTCTTAAATGGACTTAAAAGGGAATCCGGTGAAAATCCGGAGCTGTCCCCGCAACTGTAAGTGCAGACGAACAAAGCATGCCACTGTACAAGCCGCTTCATGGTGCTTGTATGGGAAGGGCTTTTAGTAGAGTGAAGCACAAGCCAGGAGACCTGCCAGGGCGATCGAAAGTTTCTTATCTTCGGGGATTGAGATGATGAAACGATGGTGTAATAGCTTTCCAAATAAGTACTGGTTCCAGCTATTAACTTTCGTTTGATCCGCTCATTTTCCGGGCGGATTTTTATTTTGCCATATAGGAGGAAGCAAGATGGTACATACATTACAAACGAATGCAGTCATAGAGGAGCTTAAAACAGAATTTCCGAAGCTTGATATTGACTTTTTACTTAAGAGGTCCGAAGAGATGAATCACCTCAAGGAAGAAGCGCTGTATGATCAGCTGATTTTAGAATGTTTGTCATTGATAAGTATGGATGAGCCTGATTGGACCTTTGCGGCTTCACGCCTTCTTTTAAAAAAATTGTATCAGGAAGCAGGTGAAAACAGAGGTTGTTTGCCGGAGGATTGCTACGGCCACTTTTATCAATTGATCAAGCGGCTGACAGCTCTGGAAATCTATGAAAAAGATTTATTAGATACATACTCACAGGAGGATATCAATGAGCTGGCAGCAATTATTAAAACGGAAAATGATCATTTATTTACTTATTTAGGGCTGAAAATGCTGGCAGACCGGTATCTAGCGAGGGACAGGCAGAAAAATCTGTTTGAGCTGCCGCAGGAACGGTTTATGATCATAAGCATGGTTTTAATGAAAAAGGAACGGCCGGAAAAGCGGCTGAAGCTTGTGAAGGAAGCCTATTGGGCCATGAGCGGTTTATATATGACAGTGGCCACGCCCACACTGGCTAATGCGGGGAAAAACTGGGGACAGCTTTCCAGCTGTTTTGTCGAAACGGTCGATGACAGCCTTGAGGGAATCTATGACAGCAATACAGATATAGCCTCTCTGTCGAAGAATGGCGGGGGAATCGGTGTCTACCTGGGGAAAATCCGCAGCAGAGGCAGTGATATTAAAGGCTTTAAAGGCGCTTCATCAGGTGTCATTCCATGGATGAAGCAGCTGAATAATACAGCGGTCAGTGTGGACCAGCTGGGACAGCGTCAGGGAGCGATCAGCGTTTATCTGGATGTATGGCATAAAGATATCTTCTCTTTCCTGGATGCAAAGCTTAATAACGGAGATGAAAGACAGCGTACCCATGATTTATTTACCGGAGTGTGCATCCCGGATTTGTTTATGGAGAAAGTTGAATGCCGCGGGTATTGGTACTTGTTTGATCCTCATGAGGTACGGAAGGTAATGGGTTTCTCGCTTGAGGACTTTTATGACGAAGGTGAACGGGAGGGATCTTTCCGGCAGAAATACAAAGAATGCATTGACAGCCCTCTGCTTTCAAGAGAAAAGGTACCTGCAATCGATATTATGAAGTCAATCATGAAAAGCCAGCTCGAGACCGGAACTCCCTTCATGTTTTATCGGGATGAAGTAAATAGGAAAAATACAAATTCTCAATCCGGAATGATCTATTGTACAAATCTTTGTACAGAGATTGTTCAAAATCAAAGTGTCACTAAGAGAACGGAAGAGTATACCAAGGATGGGAAGATCATGATTGAAAAGATACCTGGAGACTTTGTGGTTTGCAATCTTTCATCTATTAATCTGGCAAGAGCCTGCCAACATAATGTCCTTGAAAGGCTGATTCCGATCCAGGTACGGATGCTTGATAATGTGATTGATATTAACAGGATTCCAGTAATCCAAGGACAAATCACCAATCAAAAGTATCGGGCGATTGGTTTGGGGACATTTGGCTGGCACCATCTGCTTGCACTGAAAAAGATTCCATGGGAAAGCATGCAGGCAGCGGACTTTGCTGACAAGCTCTATGAAAAAATTGCCTATTTAACGATAATAAGCTCTATGACGCTTGCAGAAGAAAAAGGGGAATATCCAGCTTTTGAGGGATCTGACTGGGAGACTGGCGCCTATTTTGAAAAAAGAGGATATTTGAACACCAACTCTAAGTTTAACTGGACGGCATTAAAAGAAAAAGTAAAGAAAGTTGGAATCCGCAATGGATACTTGATGGCGGTTGCTCCCAATGCATCGACCGCCTTGATTGCAGGCAGCACCCCAAGTATAGATCCTATTTTTAATAAACAATATTCCGAGGAGAAAAAAGATTACCGGATTCCTGTGACAGCTCCTGACTTAAACAGCGAAACCATCTGGTATTACAAGTCTGCCTACCATATTGGCCAGGAGTGGAGCATCCAGCAGAATGCCAAAAGGCAAAAACATATTGACCAGGGAATTTCATTTAATTTTTACATCCCTAATAATATAAAAGCGGTACATCTTTTAAATCTGCATCTTAGTGCCTGGAATAATAAATTTAAAACAACCTATTATATACGTTCTACATCATCAGAAATAGAAGACTGTGAATCTTGTTCTAGCTAAGGGGAGAATCCTATGAATAAATTAAAAAAACGTCAACTAATCAACACTGCTGCACCAAATCGTGCAACTTCAATTATAAACGGGGAATGCTCTAATGTTCTTAATTGGGATGATGTCCGTTTTTCCTGGGCATACCCGAAATATAAAAAAATGCTGGCTAATTTCTGGACGCCATTTGAAATAAATATGTCACAGGATATAAAGCAATTTCCTGCGCTAAAAGAAGATGAACAAGCAGCTTTTTTGAAGATTATTGGATTGCTGGCATTGCTCGACAGCATCCAGACGGATTATGCAGGTAAGGTTGCTGATTATTTAACGGATTCGAGCCTCTCAGCACTTATGATCATTCTGGCACAGCAGGAGGTGATCCATAATCACTCTTATTCCTATGTGCTGTCAAGCCTTGTACCAAAACAAAAGCAGGATGAGGTCTTTGAATTTTGGAGGACGGAGCCTATATTAGCCGAAAGAAATCAGTTTGTAACGAATGGGTATCAGGACTTTACCGCAAATCCAAACCCTGAAAATTTGCTGAAATCGATTGTGTATGATGTCGTGTTGGAAGGATTATTTTTCTATTCAGGCTTTGCATTCTTTTATCATTTGGCAAGAAATCAAAAAATGGTAGCAACATCCACGATGATAAATTATATTAATCGGGACGAGCAAATCCATGTGGATCTGTTTGTGAAAATATTCAAAGAAATTTTGCAGGAAAATCCGGAACTCGATACAAAGGAATTGAAGGACTTTGTCCTGGGTACATTTAAGAGGGCTGCTGAATTGGAAGTAAAATGGGCTCGTTATGTGATAGGCGAGAAGACTGAAGGAATCTTGCTTTCCGATGTGGAGGCATATATCAAATTTTATGCAAATGTGCGCTGCAATCAGCTGGGCTATGAGCGTCCATTTGAGGGTTATCGTACAAATCCGCTTCGCTGGATTGTGGCGTACGAAGAAGTGGACCATGGCAAATCGGATTTCTTTGAACAAAAGTCACGGCAATATACAAAGGTACAAGTGGATAATGGATTTGACGAATTATAGATTTAGAATTTTTTCGATAAACCTTGCTGTTCTTGCAAGGTTTATTTCTATGCTCTAATTTAATACAATAGATTCAGTAGATTATATAATGAGCAGGTGCATGTATGAAGACAATTTTAATAACAGATGATGATCAGCATGTCCGTTTTTTAGTAAAGGAGCTTTTAAACAAGGAAGGTTTTCAAACCGTTGAAGCGGCAAATGGCTCAGAAGCTTTAGAACTGATGAAAAATGAATCCCTTGATCTTGCGATTATTGATATTATGATGCCCTATATAGATGGCTATAGATTAACAGAAGAGATAAGAAAATACTCTGAGATTCCTATCATAATGCTTACCTCGAAAAGCCAGTTAGAAGACAAAGAAAAAGGCTTTCTATTGGGAACGGATGACTATCTTGTTAAACCTTTTGAGCCAAAGGAGCTTTTGTTCAGGATAAATGCTCTGTTAAGAAGGTATGGAAAAAGCGAGGAAAAAAACCTGCGTTTAGGGAGCTTGCTTATCAATAAGAAAAGCTATGAGATAGAGCTGGAGGGCAAGATCTATATACTTCCTTTAAAAGAATTCGAATTGCTTCACTTTTTAGCTTCCCAGCCTAATCAGGTATTCAGCAGGGGGCAAATAATTGAACATATATGGGGCTTGGATTATGAAGGCGATGAACGCACAGTTGATGTCCATATCAAACGCTTGAGGGAGCGTTTTACAAAGGTTTCTAATGAATTCAGTATTAAAACCGTTCGAGGAATCGGCTATTCATTGGAGTATAGGCAATGAGATCTTTGTATTCAAAGTTTACACTCACCACAATCCTTATTATGCTGGCAAGCGGCCTTATTTCTTTTTGGGCATCCAATGCTTATTATCAGAACGAATTGAAAAGTCAAAATGATACTAAAATAGCCAGTATCGCTCTGGAAATAGCTGATTTTATTGGATCAGATGAGGATACTGATTTACATAACTATTTCTCACACCTCGGTTCCATTGGATACCAAATATTCATCGTGAATAAAAATGGTGAAGAGACTTATTACGGTTCTGGTTTTAGAGAGAGTAATTTACCGGAAGAAGCAAAGGAAATGGTGCTGAACGGAGAGGCATATCACGGGATTGCGGCCTTTCCTCATAAGACTTTTGTGACTGGTTTTTTTGCCAATGAATTAAAGAATACTGTGGGAATTCCTTTTGAATATAGAGGGGACAATTATGGCTTATTTATACGCCCGGATATCAAGCTTCTTTTTGGGGAACTGCACTCATTGATTGCATGGCTGGTTGCCGGAATGATAGTCCTTAGCGTAATTCTCGTTCTGATCAGTGCAAAATACCTGATTCGTCCAATCGGAAAGCTTAATCGCGCTACATCACTTATAGCTGCTGGTGACTTTGGGATTAAACTCAATATCAAGAGGCGTGATGAAATTGGAGAACTGGCTTCAAGTTTTACCAAAATGGCCAATAAACTTCAGAAAACCAATGAAATGCGCAAAGAATTTATCAGCAATATCTCCCACGATATTCAATCTCCACTTTCTAATATAAAAGGGTATATGAAACTTATAAAAGGAGGAGGAACACATGAGGAGACCTGGAAAAACATTGATGCAGTCGATTCTGAAATTGACCGCTTATCAACACTGACACGGCAGCTCCTCCTTTTGTCATCAATTGATAGCAGGGCCGACCTTCTTAATGTCCAAAAATATGACCTTAGTGAACAAATCAAAAAGGTTATTCGCCAATATCAATGGAATTTAAGTGAAAAAGGAATGATGGCAAGTTATTCTTTGCCGAAAGCCTATATAGTGGCTGATCCTCCTCTTCTCTATTCCGTGTGGGAAAATCTGCTGACAAATAGCATTATATACAGCAGTGAAAATGGGGAAGTAGACATTACATTGGTTGAACAAGAGGAACATTATGAAATCCTTTTTAAAGATAATGGAATTGGTATGGAACAGGAAGAGCTTGCAAGGATTTATGACCGATTATACAGGGCCGATACTTCCAGAACTCGTTCTATTGAAGGTTCAGGACTGGGGCTGGCAATTGTTTATTCCATTGTTGATTTGCATAATGGCAAAATAGAAGTAATAAGCAAGAAAGGGGAAGGTACCACTTTTACACTGACTCTGCCAAAAAAGCTCTAAAAACGCAGTAACAGAAAGATCCTGCTTAACCGCAGGATCTTTTTGCCATGTGCGCCCGGCATGGGTG
>NZ_JAGGQS010000052.1:0-56446 GCF_018613175.1 Bacillus sp. ISL-47
TGTTGACTTTTTTGCGGAGGTATAGGAATTCATAGGCGGAGAAATTCCGGTTAATGTGTATAGTAGGGGTACAAGAAGCAGATATAAGCGGATATATTCCGATTAACTTCTATATATATAACTAACTCTAAAGATTAGGTTCATATAAGCGGAAAAACTCCGCTTATTTTGCGAGAAATGTTGGTATTTCCCAAAATAAACGGAGTTTTTCCGTTTATTTTTCAAACTTAGTGAAATCAATACTCTATTATTTTGTTCAACTATAGAGTGCGAGATAATATAAAAAATGCTTGGAGACACAATGTTCCAAGCATTTTTGCTTATCAAATTGCCTGTTAATTTAAGTGTGAATTACCGTTTGAATAGCAAGGTTAGTTCTAATTTTGTACTTCAAAACCGAACTACTTAATCTTTGGAAAATCAGCCTTTTTTATTAGGATATGTTAATGCGAATTTGATTTTGGCACTTGCTGATAAGAGCAAAAATTAATAAAACCAGTTTAACTGAACAGACACGAAACAGGTCATTTTTCCTTCGGCTTAAAGTTGAAAAATCTTTTCAATGCTTTGCTGGCTTTCGAGGCCAATCAAAAGCTTTATCCTCGCTTTTTGTCCGTTAAGGCCATTGGAAAAGATTACGCCCATTTCTTTAAGGTGCTTCCCGCCTCCGTCGTAACCGTAAACATCCTGGGCAATTCCGTTAAAGGATCTGGATACGAGGATAATAGGGATCTTTTTCTCGGTAAGTGCTTTAATACCCTGAATGGTAGCAGGAGGGAGGTTGCCTTGTCCAAGTGCCTCAATGACTACACCGTCAAAGTCCAAATCTCTAATTGCCAAAAGCAAAGAGGAATCCATCCCGGCATGGGCCTTTATAAGAGTAACTCGTTTGGCTACATCTTTTATGGGATAATATTCTTTTTTTGTTGGTGCATGGTGAAATAATACACCACGTTTAGTGACGATGCCTATAGGGCCGTATTGCGGGCTTTGGAATGTTGAAACATTGCTGGTGTGAGTCTTGGTGACATTTTCAGCGGTATGGATTTCGTCATTTAACACCACGAGAACACCCTTGTCTTTAGCTTCTTCACAAACAGCAACTCTGATGGAAGAGATTAGATTATACAGACCATCAGAACCAATTTCGTTGCTGGACCTCATTGCGCCGGTAACGACAATTGGCAGAGCCGTTTTGACAGTTAAATCCAAAAAGTAAGCCGTTTCTTCCAGGGTATCTGTTCCATGTGTAATGACGACTCCGCATATCTCTTCTTTTTCGATGTATCCTTCAATAATCTCTTTTAATTTAAGCATTTCCTTCGGTGTTATATGCGGTGAAGGGAGATGGAATGGCTCTTCAATTAATAATTCGGCCAGTGATAATAGTTCCTTTGTCTTCTCAGTTAAAGGGTTGTAATCGGTTGGCTTTACAGAGCCAGTTACGGAATCCTCGCTCATGGAAATGGTGCCGCCGGTATGTATTACAAGAATCTTTTTCTTCTCCATAATTAATCCCCCGAATAATTGAATTTTTCTTTCTAGCAGCCTGAAATATTAACAGGTAATTCATTGGTATTTCTTTTTCCAAAATTTGAATAATCATTTAAATTCTCACTATATCATGATACGATTAAGAAAACAGATTGAAAAGAGGACAGCTCATGCTGGGAATATTATCTGCGGGCATCGCTCCTGGATTGGCGTTATTAAGCTATTTTTATTTAAAAGATCAATATGAGTCCGAGCCTATCTCAATGGTATTTAAAACCTTTTTGTTTGGTGCTTTGCTCGTGTTCCCCATCATGTTTATCCAATATGTTCTTGAAACGGAAAGTGTGCTTCAATCCAGCCTGCTGGATGCTTTTCTATCTTCCAGCCTTCTAGAGGAATTTTTTAAGTGGTTCATACTATTCTATACGATCTATCAGCATATAACCTTTGATGAGCCTTATGATGGCATTGTATATGGCGCTTCTGTTTCACTTGGCTTTGCCACTGCGGAAAATATCTTTTATCTGCTTGCCCTGGGAGTCGAACATGCAATTGGGAGGGCTCTGCTTCCAGTTTCCAGCCATGCTCTTTTTGGTGTCATCATGGGTTATTATATAGGAAAAGGAAAATTTACGGCAACTGCTACAAAAAAATGGATAGCCCTTTCACTCTTTGTACCCTTCCTGCTTCATGGCATTTACGATTATATCTTAATTTCTCTTGAACATTGGATTTATATCATGTTTCCGTTTATGATCTTCCTTTGGTGGCTTGGTCTAAGAAAGGCTAAGAAAGCAAGGGCACACAGTGTCAATCATATTGATAATCAATTGGACTTTCAGAAAACTCTCCATTCATGATGGAGAGTTTTTTTATCCGCTCTTTTACTGGATAAGTTTTTAAAAACCTGAAGTTATTGAATAAAAAACCAGAGACTACAAAAAATAGGGTCAATGATAAAAGATTGACTTTTGGAGGTTATAATCCATGAAAAAGAACTTTTTGGCAGCAAAGGTTTTACTCATAATCTCCCTTTGTGTCCTGGGAATTCCCATGAGTGGAAGTGTTGATAAAGCAAGCGCATTTTCCAATCAGGTTATCCAGCACGGAGCGGTAGGAGATGATGTGATCGAACTTCAATCCCGCCTGCAGTATTTGGGTTTTTACAATGGAAAGATCGATGGAGTCTTTGGATGGGGGACCTATTGGGCTTTAAGAAACTTCCAGTATGAGTTTGGACTTCCGGTTGACGGGCTTGCAGGCCAGGAAACAAAGAATAAGCTCGTAAAGGCATCACAGTATAATGAACAATATGTTAAAGAACAGATTAATAAAGGCAATAAATTTACCCACTATGGCGGTGTAAATCTGGAACAGCAGAAAAAGCCTGAAGGAGGAACCGCTGCTCCTCAGCAGCAGGAAAAGCCGAAGCAGCCAACAGCTGCAAACATGCCTAACGGTTTTTCAGAAAATGATATTCAGCTTATGGCCAACGCTGTTTATGGAGAGTCAAGGGGGGAACCATATACTGGCCAAGTGGCAGTAGCCGCGGTTATTCTAAACCGTGTAAACAGTGCATCCTTTCCGAACACAGTTTCAGGAGTTATTTTTGAACCTCGTGCTTTCACGGCCGTTGCCGATGGACAAATCTGGCTGACTCCAAATGAAACAGCAAAGGAAGCGGTCCTTGATGCGATCAATGGCTGGGACCCAACAGGAGAGGCTCTTTATTATTTCAATCCTGATACTGCTACAAGCGGATGGATTTGGACTCGTCCGCAGATTAAGCGAATTGGCAAGCACATATTCTGTAAATAGAGGGGTGAAGAACTATGCTTAGAGGAATTCTCATTGGGGTACTAGCGTTGGGTGTCGCCGGTACAGCGTTTTGGGGATATCAGGAACACCGAGAGAAAAATGCAATCCTTATTAATGCTGAAAATAATTATCAAAGAGCATTTCATGACTTAACTTATCAGGTTGATCTTTTACACGATAAAATTGGAACTACTTTGGCGATGAATTCCAGGGCCTCTTTATCACCAGAATTGGCGGAGGTGTGGAGGTTAACTTCTGAAGCCCATTCGGATGTAGGCCAGCTGCCGCTGTCACTTCTTCCATTTAATAAAACAGAGGAGTTTCTGTCCAATATTGGTGATTTCAGCTATCGTACTGCCGTAAGAGATTTAGAAAAGGAACCATTAACCGATAAAGAATATCAAACACTTAAAGAGCTCTATAAACAGTCTGCTGATGTCCAGCAGGATCTTCGAAAAGTCCAGCATATGGTTTTGGAAAAGAATCTTCGCTGGATGGATGTTGAAATGGCACTGGCTTCTAATCAGGAAGCTGCTGACAATACCATTATCGATGGCTTTAAGACCGTGGAAAAAACTGTTGAAGGCTATGGAGAAACAGACTTTGGCCCTGCCTTTGTAAATATGCAGAAAAAGGATGAGAATTTTAAATATTTAAAGGGCAAAGAAATTACGGAAGACCAAGCTGTCCGAATAGCGAAGAAGTACGCTGCCCTTGGAAATAATGTAAATATTAAGGTTACCGAAAACGGTAAAGGTTCAGATTACGGATTTTTCAGTGTGAGCATACAAAATAAAGAAACAAAGGAAGAAGCAGATATGGATATCACTAAAAAAGGAGGATATCCGATTTGGTTAATATTGAACCGGGAAGTCGGGCAGCAAAAGATCAGCTTGAATGAAGCAAGCAACAATGCAATAAAATTCCTTAAGCAAAATGGATTCCAAGATCTTGATTTGTTTGAAAGCGCACAATATGACAATCTTGGGGTGTTTACTTTTGTTTCCAATCAAAATGGTGTAAGAATCTATCCGGATGCAATTCGTGTGAAAGTGGCACTGGACAATGGCAGAATCGCCGCCTTTTCTGCAAATGATTATTTAAAGTCCCATCATCAGCGGGAAATACCTGAACCTGTGATAACCAAGGAAGAGGCAAGAACAAAAATTAATCCACAGGTAAAAATCATGGAAGACAGGCGGGCAGTTATCATGAATGATTTGAATCAGGAGGTTTCCTGTTATGAATTCCTTGGCACGATGGGGGAAGATACCTATAGGATTTATATTAATGCTGAAACAGGACAAGAAGAGAAAGTAGAAAAACTCAAAAATGCTGAACCTGTATACGAGGATGTTGTTTAAAGAAAGCCGAAAGGCTTTCTTTTTTATTTATGGAACCCTTGATAGAAGAGAATGAACGAGACTGTTGTGGGAGGAGCGTGTCAATGTGAAATCCTGCAGTTGAAGCTGATCCAAACGGCTATCAAAGCATCAAGAAAAAATATCTGATTTAAAAATGATGCGGAATGACAGATGTAGGACTTTTTGCTTATTTTCTTATAAAATGCTGTTGCACGAAAGTTTTAAAGCATGTCATAATTAAATGACAAGATTATCCTTTTGAATAGGGAAGTGTAGCAAGCATGTTGAAAATTGGAGAAGCACTAATATTGGAGATTAAATACTCTGAAAAGTCAGAGAAATACAAATGCAAGCTTGTCGAGAGAGAAGGAAATAACCTCTATATCGATTATCCAATAAATCAGGAAACGAAAAAGACCGCTTTTCTGCTAGACGGAACTCAGCTAAGAGCAACATTTGTTGCAGCTGATGGCTCTGTTTACTTTTTTGAAAGCGAAGTCCTCGGGAGGGTAAAACTTAAAATCCCTATGATGATCATTTCTTATCCAGGGAATGAACATTTAATGAAGGTTCAGCGCCGCCAGTTTGTCAGGATTGAAACGTCAGTTGATGTGGCAGTCCACCCTGTTAGAGACGAATGTGCACCGTTTGTGTCTGTTACAGATGATATCAGCGCAGGAGGGGCAGCAATTATTGCAGACAAATCCTGTTCGTTAAAAGCGAATATGCAATTACATACTTATTTTGTTTTACCTATGCAAAATGGGGAATCTCATTATTTGAAACTGAGAAGCAAAGTAATAAGAATTTCGGAAAGAAGTAATGGAAAGTCCATTATTTCTGTTCAGTTTATGGAGATTAGCCCGCAAGACCGACAATTGCTGCTTCGTTTTTGTTTTGACAGACAATTGGCCATGAAGAAAAAAGGTCTCGAAATTTAAAGGGACGGGGATATTTTTAATGTGCAGCTCTCATAATAGATAAAGAAGTCAAATGGCTTAGACTTATTTTAAACTATGGAGAGATGTGGATGATGAAAGCGGTCGAGAGGATTCTTCTAAAATTAATCATCGTGCAGTTTGTTTTTTTGCTGATGACTCAATTATTCTTTCATCATATGAATGCATTTCCTGAATTAAAGCAGCTGACACAATATGAGGGTGTTACAGACCAGAACTTCACTGAGCTGCTGGAAACGTTCAAGGAAAAATACTAGCAGGCAGCCGCCTGCTTATTTTTTATTTTGGCTGTTTTCGCAAAGTTCGTTGCTTACAAACTATTTTTAATTACTGAGTTGATTGGAGTGGAAGGCGCTTGATCCTCGAAAATGCATTCGCATTTTCTTCGTGCGGTGCTTATTCGAGGAAGCTTATTCAATGTCCTGCGGGAAGAGAGGGAGCGGGAGACCCCGCAGGCGTGAAACGCCGAGGAGGCTCCCGTTCCTCCCCGCGGAAAGCAAGTGACTGGAGCGGAAATCAACGGGCAATCTTTAGAGTCCAAAAACAACAATCTATACGAAAAGAGCCTTTGTTTTAGACAATGTTAAAGCCATTGCTAATTTAAGCACTCTGTAGATTGGAATTGGAAGGCACAGGATCCTCGGATGCAATCGTACCTTGGCTCCAATCAACCAATCTTATTTATCAATGTTTTTTACAGATTTAATTAAAAACAACAATCTTTCAGAAAAACAGATTTAAGAAAAGAGCCATGGTAAAAAAGCTGTATAATATAACCTGAATACCACTTATTATGTTAAAATAAAGCTGAAGGAACCTGGCCTGAAAGAACATGGTCAGGCAGTACAGGAGGAACTATGAACAGACAAATATCGATCGCAATAGATGGGCCTGCTGCTGCTGGCAAAAGTACAGTAGCCAAGATTGTAGCAGAGAAATTATCATACATATACATTGATACTGGAGCCATGTATCGGGCCCTGACATATAAAGCCATTCAACAGCATGCGAGACTTGAAGACGAAGCAGCATTGATTGAAATACTGAACAGTACCACTATTGATTTGCAGCCCGGCACAGAAGGGCAATTAATTTATTTGGATGGTCAGGATGTGACCAATGAAATCAGGTCATCGGAAGTTACAAATTCTGTTTCAATTGTTTCAATGCACAAGCTTGTAAGAGAGGAAATGGTAATAAGACAGCAAAGCTTCGCACAAAATGGAGGAGTAGTAATGGACGGCCGGGATATCGGTACACATGTCCTGCCCGGAGCGGAAGTAAAAGTATTCCTTTTGGCTTCAGTCGATGAAAGAGCGATTCGCCGCCATACTGAGAATGTCCAAAAGGGTTTTCCATCGGACCTTGAAAAGCTAAAGGAAGAAATTTCTCTGAGGGATAAGCTAGATTCAGAGCGCGAAGTTGCTCCATTAAAAAAAGCTGAAGATGCTGTAGAAATTGATACGACCTCATTATCAATTGAGCAGGTAGTAGAAAAAATAATGGACCTGGCCAATGAAAGGATCGAATCAAAGTGAACCTCTATTCTTTTGCCAAAGCAGTTGTTTATGGTGCTTTAAAACCAGTTTACAGATTCGAAGTGATTGGCAGGGAAAACTTTCCATCTGATGGCGGCGTGCTGCTATGTTCCAACCATATTGATAATCTGGATCCCCCGGTAGTAGGCATTAATGCTCCGCGGCCTGTGCACTTTATGGCCAAAGAAGAGCTTTTTAATGTGCCTGTTCTTGGGAAAATTTTCCCTCATCTAAATGCTTTTCCAGTCAAAAGGGGAATGAGTGACAGGGAAGCTCTAAGAAAAGGTCTTGGAATCTTAAAAGAAGGAAAGGTTTTAGGGCTATTTCCAGAGGGTACTAGAAGCAAGACAGGTCAATTGGGGAAGGGGCTTGCCGGTGCTGGATTCTTTGCTTTAAGATCTGAAGCGCATGTTATGCCATGTGCCATCATTGGCCCTTATAAGGCCTTTTCCAAGCTTAAAGTAGTTTATGGTAAGCCAATTGAGATGAAGGAACTTCGGGAACGGAAGGCTTCAGCGGAAGAAACGACCGAATTCATTATGGAAGAAATCCGTAAGTTAATTGAGGAGAATTCTTAAACCTTCTTGCTTGACAAAAAACTTCTTTTGTAAGAAGTTAGTAAAAAGGCATTTTTTAAAAAGGCGAGAATATTCGAAAAATAAAGAGGCTGTCCTTTGCTGACAATACTCAAATTAGGGCAGAAAAGAGACATTCAACACGGTTGAAAAATAGCCTGCATTAAAACGCCATTCGAGTATTTCTGCTGCTGACACAGGGTTCTTGCCTGGATGGCAGGCAGTTGAATACAGATAAAAATTTGAAAGCAGCCATTGGATTAAGGAGGAATACATATGTCAGAGGAAATGAACCAAGTAGAAGTCAAAAATTTTGAGGTTGGTGACAAGGTAAAAGGCCAAGTTACCAAAGTAGAAGAAAAGCAAGTCATTATTGACATTGCTGACAGCAAGCTGGATGGTATTATTCCGATCAGTGAGCTTTCAAGCCTTCATATTGAAAAAGCAAGTGATGCTGTTTCTGAAGGGGAAGAGCTTGAGCTTGAAGTGTTAAAAGTGGAGGAAGAAGCACTTATTCTTTCTAAACGAAAAGTAGATGCAGAAAAGTCATGGGAAACACTTGAGAGGAAATTCAATGAGGGCGAAGTCTTTGAGGCAGAAATCAAAGACGTTGTAAAAGGCGGATTAGTTGTAGACTTGGGTGTTCGCGGATTTGTTCCTGCTTCCCTTGTAGAAGCTCATTTTGTTGAAGACTTTACTGATTATAAAGGCAAAACAATGACGTTTAAAATTGTGGAGCTGGATAAAGAGAAGAATCGGCTGATTCTTTCCCACCGAGCTGTTATCGAGGAGGAAAAAGGCAAGCAAAAGCATCAAGTGCTTGAATCTCTTCAGGCAGGGCAGGTACTGGATGGAACAGTACAAAGAATCACAGACTTTGGCGCGTTCGTAGATATTGGCGGAATCGATGGCCTTGTTCATATTTCCCAGCTATCCTATGAACATGTGGAAAAACCTTCCGATGTTGTAGAAGAAGGACAAAAGGTTAAAGTAAAAGTATTAAGCGTGGATCGCGATAATGAGCGCATTTCATTATCCATTAAGGAAACGCTGCCAGGACCTTGGGATGATATCAGTGAAAAGGCACCTAAAGGAAGTACGCTTGATGGGACTGTTAAGAGACTTGTTTCATACGGAGCATTTGTTGAAGTGTTCCCTGGAGTAGAGGGCCTTGTCCATATTTCTCAAATTGCGCATAAGCATATTGGCACTCCTCACGAAGTATTGAGCGAAGGACAGGAAGTAAAAGTAAAGGTTCTTGATGTGAACGAACAGGACCAGCGCCTGTCATTGAGCATCAAAGATCTTCTTGAAAAAGAACAGGAAGAAGTGACTGACTATGAACTTCCTGAAGAAAATAAAGGCTTCTCGCTTGGTGATATGATTGGCGACCAGCTAAAGAATTTAAAAAAGTAATGGTGATAAACTGTGTCTAGATCAAAAAGAAAATGGGACCATATTCAGCATGCCTTGGCAACAGGACAGAAAAGTCTTACAGGTTTTGAGGATATAGCATTTATCCACCAAAGTCTTCCTGATGCTTTTCTCGATCATGCTGATTTAGGCACTTCAATTGGCGAACTTTCATTAAGTTCGCCAATTTTTATAAATGCGATGACAGGCGGCGGTGGAGATAGAACAATCCAAATAAACCGGGACCTTGCATCTGCTGCCAGAACAACAGGCCTTGCAATGGCAGTAGGGTCACAAATGTCAGCCCTGAAAGATCCAAATGAGATTGAATCATATAGGGTAGTCAGGAAAGAAAATCCAAAAGGGATCATCTTCGGCAATTTAGGCAGTGAAGCCACAATGGATCAGGCAAAAGCAGCTGTTGATATGATAGAAGCAAGCGCATTGCAAATCCATTTAAATGTTGTTCAAGAATTGACCATGCCAGAAGGAGATAGGGATTTTCGGGGAGCGTTAAAAAGGATTGAAAAAATAGTTTTGCATTCTGAAGTCCCCGTTGTAGTCAAGGAAGTAGGCTTTGGAATGAATAAAGAAACTTTGTCAATGCTGGCATCCATAGGCGTTTCAGCTGTTGACGTAGGAGGATATGGGGGTACAAATTTCTCGCGCATTGAAAACGCGAGAAGAGAAAGACTCTTAAGTTTCTTTGATGAATGGGGAATTCCCACCGCAGTATCAATTGCAGAAGCTGCCTCACAGGAAGATGATATCGCAGTTATTGCTTCTGGAGGGATTCAAACAAGCATTGAAATAGCCAAAGCCCTTGCGCTCGGTGCCGAAGCTGCGGGTATGGCCGGATATTTCTTAAAGATTCTTATTAAAGAAGGACTTGAATCACTGGTAGAAGAAATTAACATCATACATAATGAATTAAAAATGATTATGACTGCACTTGGTGCGTCAACTATCAGGCAGCTGCAGCAGGCTCCCTTAATCATATCGGGAAGGACCCACCACTGGTTAAATGAACGGAGCATTAATACAAAAGCATTCAGCCAGAGGATAATTCAAAAGTAAAGCTCTCGTCAAAGACGGGAGCTTTTTTCTGTCTAAAAATAAATCTTAGCTGTATTTTGAATCATTTAAGGATCTTGCTTCTTCAGGACTCTGCAGTTTTGAAGCACCCGGGTAATGAAGCGCCTGATCGCGATCTGATTCCACTCTTCTGCTTTCCTTCAATTTTCTTTCCTGGCGGTCTTTGCCCATAGTTACACACCTCCCTCTTCTTAAGATGAAGTCAGCTTTAAAGATTTATACAGAAGAAAAGCATTCCTCATAGGAACCCATGAAACCTTTTCAACTGGGAGGGTTAAAGTACATAGCAAAACGCCATAATGGAAATGATAGGAGGAAGAGGATGGAAGGTATAATTTTTTATTGGGTTTCCTGGATGTTTTGGATTATGGCGACTTTCTTTCTGGATCGAAAAAATAAGGATAGGACAATATTTTCGGCCTGGCTTCTGCTGTTAATCATTCTATCACCTTTTACTTTTAAAGTTTTTAGTGTGGAAACAAGCACTGCTGCTGTTTTTTTAATGGGGACTTTATACATAATGGCATGCAGGCTGGAGAGATTAAAAAGAGTTTATTTCCTTTTTTGCACTTTTATCATGATGATGGCATATGTGAGCTTTCACTTATTTGAATTATTTGATCCTGTTTGGGTAATTTTTTCTCGGAAGTGGATGCTTGCATTTCTACTCGTTTATTTGGCTGCCCTCCTACAGAAAAAAAGGGTACTGCGCATGCCTTTAATACTGCTTGGGGGAATCCAGGGAGAGGTTTTGTATGCGCTTATTCTTAGGCAATATTCCTTCCCTTATATAATCGGTTCCTTGGCATTCCTTGATATTATGGTACTTTCCGCTTCAATTATTGCTGCTTGGAGTGTGATGCAGTGGACGGCTTCTTATTTTGAGACCAACTTCAAACATTTTGAAAGGGAGAAACAAAAATTATCATGAGCGAATATACATACCCAATACTTTTTGGACTTGCAGTAGGTACCTTGACTCGTGTTTATATGCTAAGAACAGACTACCGGCAATACCCCACCTATTTGCATGGAAAAATCATACACGTGGCTTTGGGGTTTATTGCTGCCGGACTAGGTACTGTTGCCATTCCTTCCATAATGGAAGAACAATTTACCGCAGTAACTTTTCTGACGCTGGCTGCCTCCCAATTCAGGGAAGTAAGAAATATGGAAAGAAATACATTGACTGAATTGGATGGCTATGAATTGGTGCCAAGAGGGAAAACGTATATAGAGGGCATAGCAATTGCTTTTGAAAGCAGAAATTATCTTGTTATTTTCACCTCCTTAGTTTGCACGCTTGGTTATCTGCTTTTTAATATTTTGGGCGGACTTGCAGCAGCTATAATAGCCATCGTTATTTCGAATATGCTTATGTCAGGAGGAAGGCTAAAGGATATTGTAGATGTGGAATATGTTGAGCCTCGTTTTGATGGTGCAGGTTTGTATGTGGATAACATTTATATCATGAATATCGGACTCCCTGAAAGACAGGAGGAAGTATTGAGATATGGGATGGGATTCATTTTAAAGCCCCAAAATTTTAATGCCAGGTCAACCATAGCTAATCTTGGGCAAAGACAGGCCATTTTGCATGATGTTTCAACAGCATTGGGAGTTTATCGTGATTCCGGAACCCCTGCTCTTGTACCACTGGCGAAAAGAGACCTCGATGATGGGCGTGTAGGAGTTTTTGTATTGCCGCAGGAGAAGAATGTCGGGAAAGCTTTAAAAATTATCGGTGCAGTTCCAACACTTGAAAACGCAATAAGGATGCCTTCTGAGCGGCAAACGAATGGGAAAGGAAGTTGAGGGAAATGGTACTTGAAAAGTATATACTTGCTGTTATTACAACCAATCCTTCCAAAGTACCTTCAGGAGCTGCTGTTTTTCATTGTGAAGATAAAAAGGAAATGGAGATCATAGCAGCCAATCTTGAAGCCATACTTGATGGAATCGCCCATGCTTTAACAGAAGAATTATACGTTATTGTAAAGCATTGAGGCGGTTTCCAAGTTTTTCATTGCTAGGAAGGTTTCTCTTTGTTAAAATATCTAAGTTAGACCCTTCTATCTTCGAGAAGGGTTTATTTTATAAATGTATAGCGAAATAGATGAACTTGTCAGGAAAGTTTAAAGCTTATGGTGGACAGCCATCTGAACGCTTAGCTTAGTAAAGGAATAGACATTTCTAGAACAGAAGCTGCGTTAAAGCTACTTGCTGATTTTAGCACTCTGTTGATTGGAGCGGCAATCAACAGGCAAGTTTAACGAGCTAAAAAATAGGATGTTGAAGCATATTAAGAATAAAGAATTGAAAGGGTGATGTTCATGGCAAAACCGGTTGTGGCTATTGTCGGGCGTCCAAACGTTGGAAAATCAACGATATTTAACAGAATTGTAGGAGAACGGATATCGATTGTCGAAGATATTCCTGGAGTAACACGGGATCGTATTTATAGTTCAGCAGAGTGGCTGACACATGACTTTAATATTATCGACACAGGCGGAATTGATATTGGTGATGAACCGTTTCTGGAACAAATTAGGCTTCAGGCTGAGATTGCTATAGATGAAGCAGATGTGATCATTTTTCTTGTAAATGGGAGAGAAGGAGTTACAGCTGCAGACGAAGAGGTTGCAAAAATTTTATATAAAGCCAAAAAACCTGTTGTGCTGGGCGTAAATAAAATTGATAATCCTGAAATGAGAGATCTTATCTATGATTTTTATGCTCTTGGATTCGGGGAACCATTCCCTATTTCAGGGTCGCACGGACTTGGGCTTGGCGACTTGCTGGATGAAGCAGCCAAACACTTTCCGAAACATGGACAGGGTGAATATGGTGAGGAAGTAATTAAGTTTTCATTAATCGGCCGTCCAAATGTCGGTAAATCTTCTTTAGTAAATGCCATCCTTGGGGAAGAACGGGTTATTGTCAGCAACATTGCTGGAACCACTAGGGATGCAATTGACTCCCAGTTGAAGGTTGATGGCCAGGAATATGTCATTATCGATACTGCTGGAATGCGTAAAAAAGGAAAAGTTTATGAAACAACAGAAAAATATAGTGTTTTACGGGCATTGCGGGCAATTGAGCGTTCAGATGTAGTCCTTGTAGTGATTGATGGAGAAGAAGGCATTATTGAACAGGATAAGCGTATAGCAGGGTATGCGCACGAAGCAGGAAGAGCTGTTGTTATCGTAGTAAACAAATGGGATGCTGTTGAAAAAGATGAGAAAACAATGAAAGCTTTTGAACAAAATATTCGAGATCATTTTCAATTCCTTGACTATGCTCCAATTGTGTTCCTATCTGCAAAAACGAAGAAGCGCATTCATACGCTTATCCCAATGATTAATACAGCCAGTGAAAATCATGCTCTTCGTGTTGAGACAAGCGTGCTGAATGATGTCATCATGGATGCTGTAGCCATGAATCCAACACCTACAGATAAGGGAAAACGCCTAAGAATTTACTACACCACACAGGTAGCCGTGAAACCGCCAACTTTTGTAGTATTTGTAAATGATCCTGAGCTTCTTCATTTCTCTTATGAACGTTTTCTTGAAAACAGAATAAGAGACGCTTTTGGCTTTGAAGGCACACCTATTAAGATATTTGCAAGGGAAAGAAAATAGCAGGGAAGCAAAAGTCTTTGTAAAACGTGAAGCTTAACATTAAGGAGTATATCGATACCTGGTATAGGATTATACTCCGTATTGCTGACTGACCTGGATGGTGTTTTGAAACATCCAAATAAATTAAAAGGCAGTGATCAAATGGAGCGGAATAGAGAAAGTGTTGCAGTTGTAGGAGCGGGCAGCTGGGGAACAGCTTTGGCTATGGTACTGGCCGATAATGGGCATGATGTTAGGCTCTGGGGCCATAATCCCGAACAAATTGAAGAAATCAATACGCAGCATACCAATACAAAATATTTGTCAGAAATTCATCTGCCGGAGGATATAAGAGGCTATGCATCACTTGAAGATGCTTTGTCAGGAACAGAAATCATCATTTTGGCTGTACCGACAAAAGCGATTCGGGAAGTTCTCGGGAAAATTAAAGAAATCAGAACTGAGCCTATCACAATTGTGCATGTCAGCAAGGGAATTGAGCCAGACTCCCTTCTCCGGATTTCCGAAATGATTGAGGAAGAAATGCCCGAAAATCTTCTGGATAGTGTTGTAGTGCTTTCAGGTCCAAGTCATGCTGAAGAAGTAAGTCTGCGGCATCCAACTACAGTTACAGTTTCTTCAAAAAATATGAAAGCTGCCGAGCAAATTCAGGACTTGTTTATTAATAACAATTTTAGAGTATACACAAACCCGGATATCATTGGAGTGGAAATTGGCGGTGCACTTAAAAACATTATTGCGCTTGCTGCAGGAATTACAGATGGTTTGGGATATGGCGACAATGCAAAGGCTGCCTTAATAACAAGAGGCCTTGCAGAGATTGCCCGCCTTGGCATGAAGATGGGGGCCAGTCCGCTTACCTTCTCCGGCTTGGCTGGTATAGGAGACCTGATTGTAACATGTACCTCGGTCCATTCGCGCAATTGGAGAGCTGGCAATCTTCTTGGAAAAGGTCATAACCTTCAGGAAGTCCTGGATAATATGGGCATGGTTGTAGAAGGAGTAAGAACAACGAAAGCAGCCCATCAGCTTGCTAAAAAATATGATGTGAAAATGCCAATTACAAATGTTCTTTACGATGTCCTTTTTAATAATGTTAATGCCAAGGATGCAGTTGATCTGTTGATGGGACGAGGAAAAACACACGAAATGGAAGACCTTGCAAATGTCCTGGAGGATCAAACAGGAAGTAAAAAACAGGAAAATATTTAATAATTGAAAAATATAGGCATTAGATGATGCGAGATGGCAGGTTCCTGCATACAATGCAACGAAGCAAACTAGTGAAATGAACAGGGTGTTGGGTTATTTAGTCAACTGGCTGAGGTAAAGAATTGCCCCTTCTTTACCTCAGTTTTTTTATGCCTGAATACTTTGATGAGGAAAAGCTTTTAGATTTTTCCTCCTGTTATGTTATAATACTTTTCGGAAAAGGGAGTTGATTAAATGTCACCGGCTTTAATGAAAATGTGGGTATCACTGGCTTCTATGGGATTTATGTTCCTATCTATAATTCTGATTTATCTTAGCCGCTTTAAATTGAAAGCTGGGATACTGAAGGTTATTACGGCAACTATTGCTTATATTTTGATGATCATAAGCGGAATTATTATTGTACTTGTCGTGTTCAGCGGCCCGACGAGCAGCTAGCTATATTACATAAAGGGTTGATTAGATGAAAAAAGCATTTAACACGTTCTTGCTTCTTTTGCTTACAGGAATGGCCCTGACTGGCTGTATGTATCCTGAAGAGAAGCGATCCCAAAATCAGATAGCCTATAAGGACCAATTGCAGTCTGTCCAATCGGCTATAGAACAGTACAAAGAAGATAATGGCGGCCTTCTTCCGATTAAGACGAAGGATCAAACAACCCCAATTTATCAAAAGTATCCGATTGATTTTAAAAAGATTGCGCCTCAATATATGGCTGAGCCTCCTGGAAATGCATTTGAGTCAGGAGGCGTATTCCAATATGTGCTTGTTGATGCTGAAACGGAACCGAAAGTGAAAATATTCGATTTGAGGGTTGCAGAAACAATCAGGGATATAAACCTGAGAATTAAAGCACATGGGTTCCCGCCTTACAAAGAACAAATTGCTGAAAATGTATTTACAATGGACTATAAAAAGTTAGGATTTAAAGAAGAGCCGAAAGCGCTTAGCCCATATAGCGGGCAAAACCTTCCGTTTGTTGTCACCGGTAATGCTGAAGTATATGTTGATTATAGGATTGATCTGTATCAGGCGCTGAAGGAAAAGGAAGGCAAGTATAAGCCTGGAGATGATATCAGGGATATTCTTGTTGAAGATTCTGCTTTTGTTCCCGCCTATTCATTGCCTTATACAATAGATGCTGACACAAATGAACCAATCTTTTTGGTGAAATAGTCATAACCTTTCTTCTGCAAAATATATTGTAGGAGAAGGGTTTTTTTATTATCTTTTCATAATTGCACTCTTCAACCTGACCAATAGCATAAAGAAAAAGAAATAAAGCGTAAAGGGAGTTATTAAATTTAGAAAAGGAAATTTGGGATGGCTGGCTGTCCATTCCAGATCGCCTGAAGGCTGGGGATTTCTTGCATGCCTGCGGGTGCGCTGCACTTTCCTGATAAGGGGGTAAAAATTTTAAAAAACTGTCATAACAATGTAGGACAACATCATACACATATAATGTCCAAACATAATAGATAGGATAATATTATCCCACTAACTCTATGATTCGGGAGGGGATCACTTGGAAAAGGTTGATATTTTTAAAGATATTGCCGAAAGAACTGGCGGCGATATATATTTTGGAGTAGTTGGCGCAGTTCGCACCGGCAAATCCACATTTATAAAGAAATTTATGGAGCTTGTTGTATTGCCGAATATGGACAATGAAGCAGACCGTGCTCGCACACAGGATGAACTTCCGCAAAGCGCTGCCGGCAAAACGATTATGACCACAGAACCAAAATTCGTGCCTAACCAGGCTGCTACGGTCCATGTGGCAGAAGGATTGGATGTAAACATAAGACTGGTTGACTGTGTAGGCTATACAGTCCCCGGCGCTAAGGGATATGAAGATGAAAATGGCCCAAGAATGATCAATACACCTTGGTATGAAGAGCCGATCCCTTTCCATGAAGCTGCAGAAATAGGTACGAGAAAAGTTATTCAGGAGCACTCAACTATCGGCGTTGTGATTACGACTGATGGAACGATTGGCGAGATCCCTCGTGCCAATTATCTGGAGGCAGAAGAAAGGGTTATTGAGGAACTGAAGGAAGTCGGCAAACCGTTTATCATGATCATCAATAGCGTGCAGCCTCACCATCCGAATACAGATGCGCTTAGAAATGAACTTTCCGAGAAGTATGATATTCCTGTCCTTGCCATGAGTGTTGAGGGCATGAGGGAATCGGATGTTATGAATGTAATGCGTGAAGCTCTATATGAATTCCCAGTGCTTGAAGTCAATGTAAATCTTCCAAGCTGGGTGATGGTGCTGCATGAGGATCACTGGCTTCGTGAAAGCTATCAGGAAGCAGTGAAAGAAACCGTAAAAGACATTAAGAGGCTTAGAGATGTAGACCGTGTGGTCCATCAATTCAGCGAGTTTGAGTTTATTGACCGTGCAGGACTTGCTGGCATTGAGATGGGGCAAGGTGTAGCAGAAATAGACTTGTATGCCCCGGATGACCTTTATGATGAAGTACTAAAAGAAATTGTCGGAGTGGAAATCCGCGGAAAAGACCATCTGCTTGAACTGATGCAGGAATTTGCCCATGCAAAAGCAGAGTATGACCAAATTTCCGATGCATTAAGAATGGTGAAGCAAACAGGCTACGGCATTGCTGCTCCTTCGCTCGCTGATATGAGCCTTGATGAACCAGAGATTACACGCCATGGATCACGCTTCGGAGTAAGGCTTAAAGCTGTAGCGCCATCTATTCATATGATAAAAGTAGATGTAGAATCTGAATTCTCTCCTATCATTGGAACAGAAAAGCAAAGTGAAGAACTCGTCCGTTACCTTATGCAGGACTTTGAAGACGATCCACTTTCAATCTGGAACTCCGATATCTTCGGCCGCAGCCTGAGCTCAATTGTGAGGGAAGGCATCCAGGCAAAGCTGTCCCTAATGCCTGAGAATGCAAGATATAAGCTTAAAGAAACTTTGGAAAGAATTATCAACGAAGGCTCTGGCGGATTAATAGCGATTATTCTTTAACTTGAAGGCTCCGTTTGGAGTCTTTTTTTATTATGACTGTGCTAAAGCTCAAGAGGAAAGTTATCAAAGGGGTTATTGGGGATATTAGGTTGTGAACACGCTATTTGTCTATATATCGCCGTGTTGATTGGAGCGGAAGGTGCGAGACTCCTGCGGGAGAAGCGAGTCAAAGGGAGACCCCGCAGGTGCGAATGCACCGAGGAGGCTCCCGGACCGCCCGCGGAAAGCGAGCGCCTGCAGCGGAAATCAACACCCAATTCAACAGAGGGATTTTAAAAAATTATTACGATGAAAAAGTAATCCTTCTTCAGGAGATAGGTATTTAAATGTTTATAACAGCCACTTTCGGGTAAGAAATAAAGGTCAACTTATTACAAATATGTTGCAAAGAAGAAAAGATTCCCATTAAATCATGAAATATTCTTGATAAGAGTAAATGATTGTGATAATCTTTTAACAGAATTACCGTTGTGGTGGCCAAAACCCTTATTATTAAAGGATTTTTGATAATTTATGGATTGAAATTTTTCCTTTCATAATTTATTATTAGGCTTGTTAAACAAAAACACGCCATAACGTATAGAATTCAGTAATTTTGTTTACAAATGTATGTAAGGAATCTTATTTTACTGGGTTTTATCGATATTTGGGAGGAGGTGAAAGGCATGAACAAGACAGAACTAATTAACGCAGTTGCTGAAGCTGGCGAACTTTCTAAAAAAGACGCAACTAAAGCAGTTGATGCTGTTTTCGATACAATCTTAGATGCTTTGAAAAATGGTGATAAGGTACAACTAATCGGTTTTGGAAACTTCGAGGTTCGCGAGCGTGCTGCCCGTAAAGGACGCAACCCGCAAACTGGCGAAGAAATCGAAATCGCTGCAAGCAAAGTTCCTGCTTTCAAACCAGGCAAAGCGCTTAAAGATGCAGTTAAGTAATGTACATAAAAGTGCTTAAAGCTTATGCTTGAGCTAAAAACCGCGATTCGTTCGCGGTTTTTTCTATTTTTTAGGGTCTGTTATAGCTCATTGTTGATAGGAGGAAGGAGCAATTTCCTGCCAGAATGCATTTGCGTTTTCTTCGTGCGTCTTCATTCGGGGATGTTTAATCAACTTCCCGCGAGAGAAGCGGGTCAAAGGGAGCCCTCGCAGGAGCAAAGCAACGAGGAGCGTCGGGACCGCGGACCCCCCGCGGAAATGGAGTGCCTGGAGCGGAAATCAACAGGCAAATATAACAGGGCCTTAAAATAAAATAATCACTGCCTATGCTCTATGCAAATACAGATTCAGCTTTGCGCAGAACAAATGGGTTATGCTAATATGAACATATTATTACACACAGTGTTATAGCATAGGAGGAAGCAATTATGGCAGACGTAAATCGTGCCCAGATAGAAGATGCGGTACGTTTAATATTAGAAGCAATCGGTGAAGACCCAAATCGGGAAGGGCTCCTTGATACACCGAAACGTGTAGCAAAAATGTATGAAGAAGTTTTTATGGGATTAAACCAGGATCCTAAAGAATATTTTGAGACAGTATTTGGCGAAGATCACGAAGAGCTTGTCTTGGTCAAGGATATTCCTTTCTATTCCATGTGCGAACATCACCTTGTGCCATTTTTTGGTGTCGCCCATGTCGCCTATATTCCAAGGAACGGAAGGGTAACGGGATTAAGTAAGCTTGCCAGGGCTGTAGAGGCAGTAGCAAAAAGGCCGCAGCTTCAAGAACGCATTACATCCACAGTTGCTAACTCCATTCTCGAGAAGCTTGAGCCGCATGGTGTAATGGTCGTTGTCGAAGCGGAACATATGTGCATGACAATGCGTGGAGTTAAAAAGCCTGGTTCCAAAACAGTTACTTCAGCTGTAAGAGGTGTGTTTGCGAATGATGCAAGAGCAAGGGCAGAAGTGCTATCATTAATCAAACAATAATCTTGGCAGCGAGAATATAAAATATGCATTCTTATTTTTACAGAAAGAATAAATTTGGAAAGGCTGAAAGATAAAAACTTTTGGCCTTTTTTAGTAAAAAATTATACTTGCCAAAATATATAGTAAAGGAAGTTATAAATGGAAAAGAAAAGTCCGGCGGGCAATGATTATATAGTGATTAAAGCAAAAGAAGATGGTGTAAATGTTATTGGTTTAACACGGGGATCTGATACAAGGTTCCATCATTCGGAAAAGCTGGATCAGGGGGAAGTTATGATTGCCCAATTTACAGAACACACATCGGCTATAAAGGTGCGGGGAAACGCGAGGATCATGACCTGTTATGGTGAACTTGAAAGCGATGCGAAAAAATAAATTCGTATGGTAAAAACGGACATAATTGTTTTTCAAGATAATGTCCTGACATGTTTCTGTAATTTATGATATAATTGTCTCTGCTTAATTAATAATGCAGATGATAACAAGATAGCAGTAAAAAGGGCTTTTTTTATGCCTGATGTATATATATTTCATAGTAAACAATGAATAGGTCAAAAATAGACTATATAATCTCAAAGATAAATGTGTTTAACAATTTTGATAAAGCTTCTCCTGTCTTTTCCCTTTAGATTTACATGCTCAGGGAGCAAGGAGGCTGCTGCGGGAAATAGAAAACTTAGGGGAAACAAGGGTGATTACATGCATGACGTGAAGATTAAATTGGCAGATATCAAAGAACAGATTGAGAAAAAGGTACACCACCCTTATCTGCTCAGATATATTGATTCCCCCGTTATAGACGAAGATAAGCTTCTGCTCTTAATCTCTATCCTGGATGAAATAAAACTTTCAGAAACAAAGGCAGAGCAATATGCAGTAACGGCTATGCTTATCCAGATCGCCCTTGATACCCATGAACTTGTAATGAACGATGAGTCTGAAGGCGAAGACTTTAAACACAGACAGCTTACTGTCCTTGCAGGCGTATATTACAGCGGCTTATATTATAAAATTCTTGCCGCACTTGATGATATCAGCATGATTCGTGCACTGGCTGATGGGATTAAAGATGTGAATGAGCATAAAATATCCCTTTACCAGAAAGCCCCTGATGCAGTTGATCACTTAATGAATTCCGTTAAGAAGATTGAGGCTGCCCTATTCGAAAAGCTGACCGATGCTTATTCCAAGACAGATTGGAAAGAAGTTGCCTCCAATCTTCTATTTATTAAACGGTTAATTGCCGAGAAAGAGCAATTTATTAACAACGGCACTTCAATTGTTTTTGAAGCGCTGAAAAAGCTGACATTCCCAAAAGTGAAAGAGATGTCTGCTGAACAGCAAAACTATCTGCTTCTGATTTGTGACAGATATATTGACTTTTCCAGAAATCTGGTTGATCAATATCTGATAAAAATCCCTTTTGTAAACGAATTGTTAGAACAGCGTATTCATTTCATTTTTAATCATAGTCAGTCTGTGGCTAAAACTTTTGTGGAAGAAGGGTAAGGTATGCAGCAATCAAAAGAAGAGCGAGTTCATAGTGTTTTTGAAAAGATTTATGGCAACTACGATAAAATGAATTCAGTTATTAGTTTTCAGCAGCATCTCAGATGGCGCAAGGATACCATGAAAAAAATGAATGTCCAAAAAGGATCGAAAGCCCTCGATGTTTGCTGTGGCACAGCTGATTGGTCCATTGCACTTGCTGAAGCTGTTGGCGGCAATGGTCAAGTAGTCGGGCTTGATTTTAGCAAAAACATGCTGAAAATTGGTGAGGAAAAAATTAAAGAACGGAAGCTTGAACAAGTTGAACTTGTTCATGGAAATGCCATGGATCTGCCTTTTCCCGATAATTCATTTGATTATGTGACAATCGGCTTCGGGCTAAGGAATGTCCCCGACTACATGCAGGTATTAAAAGAAATGCACCGTGTTGTAAAACCTGGCGGAATAGCAGTGTGTCTGGAAACCTCACAGCCCACTATGCTCGGTTATAAACAAGCCTATTATTTCTACTTCCGTTTTATTATGCCGATGTTCGGCAAACTTTTTGCCAAAAGCTTTAATGAATATTCTTGGCTGCAGGAATCTGCAAGAGATTTCCCTGGAATGAGAGAATTGGCGGAAATGTTCCAGGAAACAGGTTTTAAGAATGTCACATATAAGCCATATAGCGGCGGAGTGGCAGCTGTACACATTGGAACTAAACAAAAATAATAACTTGTTCTGAATGTTTCTCATTGTACAATGCAGTAAACAGCAGACGGGATTGATAAGCTGGGTGAGTTGGAAAATGAAATTGAAAATGATGTATTCATTTTTGAATTCAGATTTAAATGTGATAGAGGACGAGTTGGAGGAGACAATTAAAGCAGAGTCTCCCCTATTGCATCAGGCATCACTGCATTTACTGCAGGCCGGGGGGAAAAGAATTCGCCCAGTTTTTGTCCTGCTTGCAGCAAAATTCGGAAATTACGATATTAATAAAATTAAAAATGTGGCCGTTTCACTGGAGCTTATCCATATGGCATCTCTTGTCCATGATGATGTCATTGATGATGCAGAGATACGCCGCGGCAAGCCGACTATCAAAGCGAAGTGGGACAACAAGATCGCCATGTATACAGGCGACTATATTTTCGCGCGTGCTCTCGAATTAATAACGAATGTTGAAAACCCGCATGCACATAAAATTTTGTCCCATACACTAGTTGAGCTATGTATCGGTGAAATTGAGCAAATCAAAGATAAGTATAATTACGACCAAAATGTAAGGACTTATTTTCGGAGAATAAAAAGAAAAACGGCAATGCTGATAGCTGTAAGCTGCCAATTGGGTGCCATTGCAGCAAATGTGGAAGATGATATACATAAGAAGCTTTTCAAATTTGGTTATTTTGTCGGCATGTCCTATCAAATTATTGATGATGTCCTTGATTTTATCGGAACGGAAAAGGAGCTCGGCAAACCTGCGGGAGGAGATCTTCACCAGGGGAATATAACACTTCCTGTCCTTTTTGCTATGGAAGATAAGGCCGTTCGCGAGGAAATCATCAAAGTTCACGATGGAACTGAGCGTTCGGATATTGAGGAAATCATTAAACTGGTTAAGGATTCAGGTGCAATTGAAAAATCTCTTCATATAAGTGACATGTATCTGCAAAAGGCTTTGGAGGTTTTGGAAGAGCTTCCGCCATCCAAGTCCAAGAAGGCTTTGCGGGATATTGCCAAGTTTATTGGCAAGAGAAAATTCTAATAAAGCAGACCAGGGCACCTATCTCCTCCGATGGTGCCCAACCGTGTATATTGTTTTTTAGCTGTTCCGTATCACTTGCATTGAAATCCGGCTGGATAGACGGGAATCATGCATTTTTATGTCCTTTTTTTAAAGCGCTTCCAGATTTCTATTGCTAAATTGTCGAAACAATGTTAATATTTTCGTGGATTGTCAGAGAATGATTAATCACTATACATATGTTTTAGGAGTGGAATTAAATGGAAAGAACATTTTTGATGGTTAAACCTGATGGAGTACAGCGCAATTTAATCGGTGAAATCGTTTCCCGTTTCGAAAAGAAAGGCTTCCAGCTTGTTGGCGGTAAGCTTATGAGCATTAGCAAAGAGCTTGCAGAAGAGCATTATGGAGAGCACAAAGAGCGTCCATTCTTCGGCGAACTTGTAGACTTCATCACTTCCGGCCCTGTTTTTGCTATGGTTTGGGAAGGTGAAAATGTTATTGCAACAGCCCGCCAAATGATGGGTTCAACTAATCCGAAAGATGCGGCTCCTGGAACAATCCGCGGAGACTTCGGCATCACTGTAGGGAAAAATGTTATCCATGGTTCAGATTCACCTGCAAGTGCAGAACGTGAAATCGGTCTATTCTTCAAAGAAGAGGAAAAAGTGGAATATACTAAATTAATGAATGAATGGATTAACTAATGTGAAAAAAGCACTTGTCGCTGACAAGTGCTTTTTTTGTAACCGAATACAAAAATCCGTTTAGAGGACCGGAAAGCATCAAGGGGAAAAAGACGGTGCAGCACCGCTGCTCATTGAGCTAAATTTGAGGAGAAAACCATGGAGCGGGATTATCAGGAATTTATCATAAATATTAAAAGAAAAACGGGGATTGACCTTTCACTTTATAAGGAAGCACAAATGAAAAGAAGGCTGACCTCTCTTTACGAGAAAAAAGGTTTTAAAACCTTTGAAGATTTTTATAGTGGAATGAATAGGGACAGGGAATTACTGAACGAGTTTTTAGATCGGATGACCATTAATGTTTCAGAATTTTACCGAAACGCCAAGCGCTGGGAGGTGATGGAAAAAAATATTCTCCCAGGGATTCTTAAACAAAACAAGGCTCCCAGGATTTGGAGTGCAGCTTGCTCGACGGGTGAAGAGCCTTATACAATAGCGATGATTTTATCCAAATTTTTGCCATTATCACAAATTAAGGTAACTGCAACGGATATTGATGAAAATGCCCTTGCGCGGGCCAGGATGGGCATCTATCCTGAAAGATCTCTGAATGAAGTCCCTGAACCTATGAAACAAAGATTCTTTAGACGCGAAGGAAGTTTTTATAAAATATCTGATGACATCAAGAAGACAGTAATGTTTAAAAAACAAAACCTGCTTGCTGATAATTTTGGAGGACCCTATGATTTAATTGTGTGCAGGAATGTCTTAATTTATTTTACGGAAGAGGCAAAGGATGGTCTCTATCATAAATTTAGCAGTGCATTAAAGAAGGATGGTATATTCTTTGTTGGCAGCACAGAACAAATCTTCAATCCTGGGCGTTATCATTTTGAGTCTGCTGAAACCTTCTTTTACAGAAAGCTTTAATAGAAAAGCCGAGTATGGAGGATGATTTGATGTCATCCTCTTATTTAATTTCGTTGAAATAATAGAAGTTTTCGCTGATTTATAAAATAATTTTTTGATCTTACTTTTTTTTGGACTCCATCTTACATTCTAAAACAATCCAGTGGCACTCAAATTACCCACAGAGGACCTAAGCCCCTCCATTTTTTGTAGTATGTTCCTTTACGTGTTAAAATGGCTCCATTCATAAGAAGAAATAAAATATTATAGGAATTTTCAAATTTTATCTATTCTTATATTTATCATTATGTTATATTGGTACATAATCCTTTAATGAGTTGAAGGGGGAAAGAGTTTTGAGATATCTTACATCTGGTGAATCTCACGGACCGCAGCTGACCACTATAATAGAAGGGTTGCCTGCCGGAATGCCGCTGCTTGATTCCGATATAAATGAAGAATTGGCCCGACGCCAGAAAGGCTATGGCAGAGGCAGAAGGATGCAAATTGAAAAGGATACCGTCCAAATAACTGGCGGCATCAGGCATGGCTATACATTGGGGTCGCCAGTCGCCCTTGTGGTAGAGAATAATGACTGGAAGCACTGGACCAAGATTATGGGCCAGGAACCTCTAAATCCGGAAGATGAGACAGAGGTAAAAAGGAAGATCTCCCGTCCGCGCCCAGGGCATGCAGATTTAAACGGAGCCCTTAAATATGGGCACAGGGATATGAGAAATGTTCTTGAGCGATCTTCTGCAAGGGAAACTACAGTAAGAGTCGCAGCCGGATCGGTTGCCAAAAAATTGTTATCTGAGCTGGGGATTCAAGTTGCAGCACATGTCATTGAAATAGGCGGAGTTGCTTCCTCAGTAAAAGAATATTCCACATTAGAAGAATTAAAACAAATTACGGAAGAATCGCCGGTTCGCTGTCTTGACCCGGATGCCGGGCAAAAGATGATGGAAGCGATTGACACTGCGAAAGAAAATGGTGACTCCATTGGCGGAGTTGTGGAAGTGATTGTTGAAGGAATGCCGCCTGGAGTTGGAAGCTATGTACACTATGACCGCAAGCTTGATTCCAAGCTGGCAGGTGCAATGGTTAGTATTAATGCTTTTAAAGGCGTTGAATTCGGCATTGGATTTGAAGCAGCCAGAAAGCCTGGCAGTGAGGTCCATGATGAGATTGCGTGGGATCCTGAAAGAGGCTATTACCGCAAAACAAATCGCCTTGGCGGTTTTGAAGGAGGCATGTCAACCGGAATGCCAATCGTTGTCAGAGGTGTGATGAAGCCCATCCCTACACTATATAAGCCTCTCCAAAGCGTAGACATTGAAACGAAAGAGCCGTTTTCCGCAAGCATTGAGCGTTCAGACAGCTGTGCTGTTCCGGCAGCAGCAGTGGTAGCGGAAAATGTGATTGCATGGGAACTCGCTTCGGCACTTGTGGATCAATTTTACTCAGACAGATTTGAAACATTAAAAGCATCAGTTGAAGAACAAAGAAAATTTGTGAGGGAGTTTTAATGAATAGTGTTTCCATCCAGACAGATACCAGAACCTATCCTGTTTTTATAGGTTCTGGGGCAATTGGCAGATTAAGCACATTTATTAAAGAGGCCTATCCGTCTATGACAAATTTAATGGTCATAACAGATGAAACCGTTCGGGATCTTCACCTACCCGCACTAGAGTTAGAACTTAAGGGCACTGATGCGTGCATCTGCGCGGTGCCAAGCGGGGAAAAGGCAAAAACATTTGATGTGTACTATAATTGTTTAACTTTTGCATTAGAACACAAGCTTGACAGGAAATCACTCATTTTGGCATTTGGCGGTGGAGCTGTCGGCGATTTGGGTGGTTTTGTCGCAGCCACATATATGAGAGGAATTCCTTTTATTCAAATCCCTACTACTATACTGGCCCATGATAGTGCGGTAGGTGGGAAAGTGGCAATTAATCATCCGTCAGGCAAAAACATGGTTGGGGCCTTTTATCAGCCTTCCGCAGTGTTTTATGATTTGGATTTTCTTAGTACCTTGCCTCCAAAAGAGAAACGTTCCGGATTTGCAGAGGTGATCAAGCATAGCTTGATCCATGATATTCAATTCTACTCAAATCTGAAGGAGCAGTTTCATTCTCTTGAAAAAATACCGAGTGAGGAATTAAGCTTGATCCTTACAAAGGGGATAGAAATAAAAGGCGCCATAGTTGCTCAGGATGAAAAAGAGTCAGGGGTACGCGCTTTTTTAAACTTTGGGCATACACTCGGCCATGCCATTGAAGCAGAGAAAGGCTATGGAGAGTGGACACATGGGGAATCCGTTGCTGTAGGGATGATCTTTGCTCTGGAATTAAGCAGAAAGATATTCGGTTTAACATTCGAAATTAATGAATTCAAAAACTGGCTGTCTGCTCTTGGGTATCAGGTTACCTTACCACAAGAGCTATCACATCAAAGTCTTCTGGAACGCATGAAGCAGGATAAAAAGTCAGAAGGCCAAAAAGTCCGGTTTGTTTTATTACAGGATATAGGGAAGCCGGTATTATACGAAGTTTCTGATGAACTGTTGCTAAAAGAACTAGAAAATTTTTCGAAGCAGCAAGGTTGACTTTGCCTTGAGCTGAGAATAAGAGCTTGGGATGACAGAATAGAGACGCTCTATACCGTTTTTTGGAGGTGTTGCAAGTGATTCGAGGAGTGAGGGGAGCCGTCACCGTTGAAGAAAATAATGAATCTGAGATTATTGAGGCAACTGGGATGCTTGTTAGGGAAATGATACTGAAAAATAAAATAGAAGCAGAAGATGTAGCGTCCGTATTCATCTCTGTTACAGAAGAACTGACAGCAGCCTTTCCGGCAAAGGCGATGCGGTCATTAGAAGGATGGACATATGTTCCTGTGATGTGCATGAGGGAAATACCAGTTGAAGGGTCTCTGCCGAAATGTATTAGAGTTATGATGCATGTTAATTCAGACTCTCCGCAGCAGAATATTCACCATATTTATTTGCGTGAGGCAGTCCAGCTTCGTCCCGATCTTAAAACAATCAGCACAACATAGGACTCTCCTTACCGGAGAGTTAAATGGTAATAAGTTTAACTGTGAAATTTTGATAACTGTCTAGCTCCAGGCGCCATCGGCTTGAGGTCTTAAGTCAATCGCTTCTGAAGGCAAAGAATGCCTCCTGCCAGCGCTCGCCTTAAGCTTTGCACCGAAAGGCGGGCGCCTTGCGCTTTTCAGATATATGAGCATATCATTTTTACTTTAATACGATAATATGTAAAAGTAAATATTAAGAGGTGGAATTGTATGAAATGGAAGGAACAGCTTCTGAATTTAACTCCTTACCAGCCGGGAAAATCAATTGATCAAGTCAAAAAAGAATATGGGCTGGAAAAAATAGTGAAACTTGCTTCTAATGAAAATCCAATTGGATGTTCGGAAAAAGTTCTTTTCGCAATGAATCAGTCCCCTTCATTTTTTGCGCTATATCCAGATGGATATGCTACTGAATTGCGTACGGTTTTGGCGAATCACTTGTCGGTCGAAGAAGAGCAGATCATTTTTGGAAATGGTTCCGATGAAATCATACAAATGATCTCAAGAGCATTGCTTGGCCCGGATACAAACACCGTTATGGCTGCTCCGACCTTCCCGCAATATAAGCATAATGCTGTCATAGAAGGTGCTGAAATCAGGGAGATTCCGTTGGTGAATGGCGAACATGACCTTGATGCAATGCTGGCTGCTATTGATGAAAATACCGCTGTCTTGTGGGTTTGCAGCCCTAATAATCCAACAGGGAATTATGTTAATGAATCTTCATTGCAATCTTTCCTGAAAAAAGTGCCTGAAGACATTTTGGTTGTTCTTGATGAGGCTTACTATGAATATGTAGTAGCCGATGACTACTATCATGCACTTGATTTAATCAGCCAATATAAAAACTTGATTGTGCTGCGCACTTTTTCAAAAATTTACGGATTAGCGAGCCTTCGGGTGGGATATGGAATCGCAAATCCTGAAACAATTAGAGCTTTGGAGCCTGTACGGGAGCCGTTTAACGTAAATAAGTTTGCTCAGGCAGCTGCAGCTGCAGCTATTGGCGACCAGCAGTTTATCGAAAGCTGCAGGCAAAAAAATCGTGAAGGCCTTGAACAATTTTATGCTTTTTGCAAGAAGCACGGACTTCAATACTTCCCGTCACAAGGAAACTTCATTTTAATTAATTTTAATGCTGATTCGAACGAAGTGTTTCAGTTCCTTCTTGAAAAGGGATATATCGTCCGTTCTGGTAAAGCTCTTGGTTTCCCGGATTCTGTCCGTGTGACTGTTGGTTCCCGGGAGCAAAACGAAGGTGTCCTTAAAGCAATGGAACAGTACCTGGCTAAACAGGCTGCTGCGTTATGATATAAATTTTCCGCAATGGATCTACTCCATTTTATAGAAAAACCCATTTATTCAGAGGCATCTTCATGCCTCTGAATTATTTTTAAAAAGGCGGTGAGGGGATGAGAGGAAGAGTCTTTGTAATTGGCCTTGGGTTAATTGGCGGTTCTCTGGCGTTGTCCATAAAAAGAGCTCACAGAGAATCAGTCATCATTGGCCATGATGTAAATAAAGAGCAGTCCCGTCTGGCCGAAATGCTTGGCGTAGTGGACGAAATTGCACTTACGATTGAAGAGGGAGCTTCAGAAGCAGACCTGATTTTAATAGCTGCACCTGTACAGGAAACAGAAAGAATCATACATATGTTAAAAGAATGCAAATTGAAGGAAACTGTTATCATATCGGATGCCGGCAGCACCAAAAAGGAGATTGTGTGCTGTGCCAAAGTCCTAAAAGAAATGGGCATCACATTTGTTGGCGGTCATCCAATGGCTGGATCTCATAAGAGCGGTGTAACGGCAGCCAAAGCTTTGTTATTTGAGAATGCCTTTTATCTGTTAACACCAGACGAGCATATTTCAGATACTGAGATTGCCAAGCTAAAGGAATGGCTTTCAGGTACAAAAGCGAAGTTTTTAACCATCTCACCGGAAGAACATGATTATATTACGGGAATAGTCAGCCATTTTCCTCACATGGTTGCCGCTTCTCTTGTCCATCAGGCAGAAAAAACGAGCCACACCCAAACACTTATACCAAGATTGGCAGCAGGCGGATTCAGGGATATTACGAGAATTGCATCTAGCAGCCCTGCCATGTGGAGAGATATCCTGCTTCAGAATAAAGAAGTTCTTCTGGGCTTGATGGAGGAATGGCAGGAAGAGATGGAGAAGGTGAAAAAAATGCTGAACAAAGAAAATAGTGCTGGCATTTTTGAATATTTTTCCCGGGCTAAAAGATTCAGGGATGAATTGCCGCAAAAAGAAAAAGGGGCAATTCCGGCATTTTATGATCTTTTTGTAGATGTCCCCGATTATCCTGGTGTCATTTCCGAGATTACGGGATACTTGGCGAAAGAAGAAATAAGCATTACTAATATAAGAATCCTGGAGACAAGGGAAGAGATTTATGGAGTCCTGGTAATCAGTTTTCAAACAGATGAGGACCGTGAACGTGCAATTGGATGTATAGAGCAATATACTAGCTATGAAACAACTATCGGACTATAAAGAGGATCAGGGGATGGCCTTCTTTAAACCAGTTTAAAGGGTGATAATATGAATCCAGCGAAGCTGAATACAAATTTACAAGGATTAAGAGGAGAAATAGCAGTACCCGGGGATAAATCGATATCCCATCGCTCCATTATGTTTGGAGCGATAGCAAAAGGAAAGACCAATATAACCAATTTTTTATTGGGCGAGGATTGCTTAAGCACCATTTCCTGCTTCCGTAAGCTTGGCGTCTATATCGAACAGGAAGACGATCAGGTCACAGTTAGCGGCAGGGGGCTAGAAGGGCTGCAGGAACCTGCAGATATTTTGGATGTAGGCAATTCCGGTACGACAATCCGGCTGCTGATGGGGATCCTTGCCGGCCGCCCTTTCCATTCTGTGCTTGTTGGTGACGAGTCTATTGCGAAAAGGCCTATGACAAGAGTGACCAAACCGTTAAGCTTATTCGGTGCCGAAATTAACGGCAGAAAGAATGGCGAGTATACGCCTCTTTCGGTTAATGGCGGACAATTAGCAGGTGTATCCTACGAGTTGCCTGTTGCAAGTGCACAGGTTAAATCATCGCTGCTCTTCGCAGGCTTGCAGGCAAGCGGAGAAACGGTTATAATCGAGCCCGTAAAGACCCGCGATCATACAGAAAGAATGATTAGACAGTTTGGCGGGGAAATTGAGACAGACGGACACACAATCCGAATTCAGGGCGGCCAAACGTTAACAGGAACAGAGATTCATGTTCCAGGAGACATATCTTCTGCTGCGTTCTTCCTGGTCGCAGGAGCTATCGTACCGGAAAGTGAAATCAGATTGAAAAACGTCGGCTTAAACCCAACAAGGACAGGCATTATTGACGTAATGCAAAAAATGGGCGCCGACATCAGTATAAAACCATATGAAAATGGTTCATCAGAGCCTGCCGGAGACATAACGATTAGAACATCTTCCCTTACCGGAACAGTTATTGAGGGAGACCTTGTACCCCGCCTGATTGATGAAATTCCCGTTATTGCGCTGCTGGCTACACAAGCAGAAGGAGATACGGTAATTAAAGATGCAGAGGAACTCAAAGTAAAGGAAACCAATCGGATTGATACGGTTGTAAATGAACTGTTAAAGCTTGGGGCCAATATTGTTGCCACTGAGGATGGAATGATCATCAAAGGGAAATCCCCGTTATCAGGCGGGACAGTATCCAGCCACGGTGACCATAGAATAGGGATGATGCTTGCAGTAGCAGCAGCTATTTCCAGCGGTGAAGTCCACTTGCATCAGAAAGAAGCTATATCCGTTTCTTATCCTTCTTTTTTTGAGCACTTCGAAAGCCTTTTAAAATAAAAGACCTTCTTATTTGCCTGTTGATTTCCGATCTAATCAACAGAACATTTTCAAAAATAGGCTTTAACAAACCAAAGTAAAAATGGCACTATAAAACATAGAAAAAGGGCTGTTCATCCGCAGCTCTTTTTCTATTGAATAGTCATATTTTCTGGAAAAATACATAGCTTGTCATAAGACCGTTTAGAGGGTGGTTTTATGACTTATATAATTGAGAATGCGAATATTTTAAAGGAAGACAAGCTCAAGAAGGTATCATTGCTAGTCAAGACTAATGAATTTTCTTTGATGCAGCCTGAACTGAAAAGGTTTCAATTTACCAGAATGGATGCAGCCCCATTTATCATGACTTCAGGTTTTATTGTCCTGGATACAGAAATTCCTCTGGAAAAGCCTTTTTTAGAGTTGAAGGACTATTATATCAAGGAGTTCATACTTAAAGGATGTACGGCTTTCCTTACTGCTGCTGCTGTTAAACATGAATACTCGATGAAGAGTGATATTAAAGGCCTTAGGGCACGTTTGTTAAGCAGTCCGATTGATTATATTATTGGAGTAAGGATTCCAGTTCGTTTATTGACTCCTTCTTTTATGAGAAAGTGCAAGAGGGAGAGGGTGCCTGTTGTGTTCGTTGAGGTCAGGGATACCCAGGAGCTGGAACAAGTTCCCTGGGGGTGGATACGTGAGTCCATGTTTCCTTATAATTGCCCGCTTGCCCCTGTTTTTTTAGGAAGGAATGAAAAGGAGAAAAGCAGAATTAAAAGAGTATGGGACAGATTGATGAAGGAACAGAAAATTCCTTCCATGCCGGACGAGCTGAAAGAGCATGAACCTCTTTCCCGCACGATCCTTTCTAAGGCTGGAATTTATCCGTTAAAGGGCAATATTCAGCAGGGCGGTGAGGCAACCTATAATTTATACTTGAAGCCCAGCGAAGGCCTTACCATTGAAGAATCGGAGCTGTTTCATTATCATAGAGATACACTTGCTGTTACTGTCCAAAGAGGAAAAGTGGTCCGGGCGGGACAAGAAGTTGTTTTTCGTTCCGGATTTGGCGATCATATTAAAATTAATACACCCGCTTACTTTAAAATAGACGATTAGCATTCGAAAGGAATTTAGTATGGATAAAGTAAATAAAATCATTACTCTATTAGAAAACGGTCAACATGAAGAAGCATTGGAGAGCTACCAGCAAATCCTGCTTGGCGGTTCGCATGAGGAAAGGTTCCTGCTGGCTGAAGAACTCTTTCAGTATGGTTTCCTTGAAGAAGCAAAAGCACTATATGAACGGCTCCTTGAAGCTTATCCCGAAGAGGGGGAACTGCTTGTATTATTAGCGGAGACACATATAGATCTTGGAAATGAGGAGGAAGCAATCCTCGTCCTAGAAAGAATAAATGAGCAAGATCCCAGTTATCCGCAGTCACTGCTTTTGCTAGCCGATCTTTATCAAATGGACGGCTTATTCGAGGTTAGTGAACAAAAACTGCTAAAAGCCAAAAATATCCTGCCGGAAGAGGTTATTGTAGATTTTGCCTTGGGAGAGCTTTATGCTGAACAAGGAAAATTTCTTGAAGCCATCCGGGTTTATGAAAAGGTCCTGGAAAAAGAGGAAAACATTGCTGGCATTAATGTTAACCAAAGAATGGGGGATGTTCTTAGCGCTGGAGGAGCATTTGAAGAGGCACTCCCGTACTACGAAAAAGCGCTGGAGGACAAACTCGAAATCAATACTCTGTTCAGTTATGCTTTCACAGCACTTCAGGCTGGCTTTAACCGGACAGCTATCGAAAAATTCACTGAACTAAAAGAGCTTGATCCTGAATATCATTCTCTGTATTTATATCTTGCCCAGGCTCATGAGCGGGAAGAAGAGGCTGCTAAGGGTCTGGAAGCTGTTAAGGAAGGCATTAAGCAGGATGAATTCAATAAGGAGCTATTCTATTATGGAGGCAAATTGTCTCTGAAGAATAGTGATGAAAAAGAGGCTGAAGATATGTTCAGGCAGGCTCTCGCGCTTGATCCTGAATACATTCAGGCTGCCATTACATTAAATAAAATCCTGCTTCAGCAGGAAAGATTTGAAGATGTGATCGAAATTGTAAATATGATGAATGACCATAATGAAGAAGAACCGCAGCTTTTGTGGGATGCTGCTATTGCCTATCAAAATATTGAAGAATATTCAGAGGCATTAAACAAATACCAGCTTGCATATACTTTCTTTAAACAGCAGCCGGATTTTCTCTCCGATTACGGATATTTTTTAATTGAGGAAGGAAAAAGGGAAGATGCTGCCGAAATTTTTAATACATTAATCAAACTGGAACCGGGCAATGAAGAATATCAGGATGTTCTGCAAAGACTTACGGATGATTTTCTTGCTTAAATAAGGAAGCTTGGCAACAAGAAGTGTTTTTCCTCGTTGGAGGGCTGACTTATTGAAAACTCAGTTTTGCCAAATTTGTTTGTAAGCAGAGGAGGGAATCAAAAATGGCGACCCCTGTATCTGTCAACGAGAAGAAAGACTTTATACGCTGGTTTTTAAATCATTATCAGCTGAAAAGAAGGGAATGTGTCTGGATCCTCAATTATTTGATGAGCCATGACCAGCTGATGGAAAAAGTGCACTTTGTGGAGCAGGCACAGTACTGCCCGCGCGGATTGATCATGTCCACCCATTGTGTGGATGAAGTCCCTTTCCGTTTTTACAAAGAGAATGTAATGACAACAGATGCTGAAAAATCGTTCCATGATATCAGGTTAAATCGAGATGAGGAAATTTACATCCAGCTTAATTTCCACGCTTCCAATAAGGCTCATCAGTATGCTGCAGTTATGGAAGAAAATCCTTTTATGCCAAAAAGCCTGCAAATCAGTGAAAAGGATCGGCTGATTGCTGAAAGATTCCTGACTGAAAGCCTGGAGAAATTTAGAAGGGAAAAGCTTCTTGAGTTAATTGATGAGGCGCTGGATAAACAGGATAAAAAAGCTTTCAGTATCTTAACCCAGCAGTTAAATAAATTGGAAACAACCTAAGCCTTGCTTTTTCAAAAGCAGGGCTCTTATTTTGCTCTTTTTTGATGGTTATTTCGTAAACTTTGTTGCTTTTTAAACAAGTAGTGAGGAGTGGTTGATTTCAGCTCCAGGATGTTCAGCGAACCGCGGGACAGAGGGAGACCTGTCATTACCTCGGAGAGGGTTCTGAATCTCCCGCGGAATACCAGATTCTTAGAGGAAATTAAAAGAAAAGTTCAACAGAGCTTTTTTACCTGATAAAATCGAATAGTAATCCCCCATCCCCACTCGGAGTTTCTGGTTTGTTGCATAGCTGCGGATAATGATATAGTAAATAGGTAAAATACTGTAATGGAGTGAATAAAATGAAGTGGATTTCACAGGACATCGATATGTTCCTGAAAGAAAAACAATATGTAGATACTGCTGTACTGCCCCTGCTTCCGGTTTCATTCGGCGATGATATAAAACAGTCAGTCGCCATGACTGAATTCATATCTCTCCTCAGTGTGCAGCTTGAACGGCAATTTAGAGGCCGCCTCATTATGCTCCCTGGGTATGCTTATTTAAAATCAGCTTCAGAGGACAAGCTTGTAAGCGGCTTAAGTGAATGGGAAGCAGAGTTGAAATCCCAAGGATTTAAGCATATTTTCCATTTAACCTCGGACAGCATGTGGAAGGCGCTTGAAGATCGTTTAGAGGGCGGGGTAATATGGCTGCCATCTCTGCCTCTTGAGCACATGGATGAAAACTATAAAAATTCAATTTTGGAGGATCAAGTGAAGCAGCTTCTTAACTTGTTTGTGCAAAAATGGCAAAATGGTGAATAGTGTGAATTTTAAGTCACCCCATTTACATGTTTCGCCAAAGGATTATATTGACCTTACATAAAGATTGATATATCATTGTTATGTCCTAGTTTTATATTGTGTTGAATTTTGTCCGTTGGACTTAACTTCATAATAGAGGGGGGAAAAGTATGAGCAAAAATCGAGTTTCTAGACGTCAATTCCTAAACTATACACTTACTGGTGTAGGCGGTTTCATGGCAGCTGGCATGTTAATGCCGATGGTCCGTTTTGCGGTCGATCCTGTATTGCAGGCAGCTGGAGAAAGTGATTATATTCCAACAAAGCAAAAAGTGTCGGAAATTACCGAAACGCCAACAAGGGTTGATTACACTTTTGAACAGCAGGATGCCTGGTACACATCCGAAGTTACAGGCACTGCGTGGGTTTATAAGGATGAAAAGGGTGAAGTTGTTGCATTGTCTCCAGTTTGTAAGCATTTAGGGTGCGTAGTCGACTGGAATACTGACAAATCAAACCCTGATCATTTCTATTGCCCTTGCCATGGCGGCCTTTATACAAAGGATGGGACAAACGTTCCAGGTACACCGCCGATTGCAGCACTTGATGTATTTCCTTACACAGAAAAAGACGGCTTTTTGTATTTAGGCAAGGCTGAACCGCGAAAGGAGGCGTAATAATTGTTAAACAAAATTTATGATTGGGTAGATGAGCGTTTAGATATTACGCCGATCTGGCGGGATATTGCTGACCATGAAGTGCCTGAACATGTTAACCCTGCGCATCACTTCTCTGCGTTTGTATACTGTTTTGGCGGTCTGACGTTCTTCGTTACAGTAATTCAAATTTTATCCGGTATGTTCCTGACAATGTATTATGTTCCGGATATTAAAAATGCATGGGAATCTGTGTATTACCTTCAAAACCATGTTGCATTTGGACAAATTGTCCGCGGAATGCATCACTGGGGAGCAAGTTTGGTAATCGTAATGATGTTCTTACATACGTTACGTGTTTTCTTCCAGGGAGCTTACAAAAAGCCCCGTGAATTGAACTGGATCGTCGGAGTGCTAATTTTCTTTATTATGCTTGCACTTGGACTAACTGGTTACTTATTGCCTTGGGATATGAAAGCCCTTTTTGCAACAAAAGTAACAATCCAGATCGTAGAATCTACTCCGTTAATTGGGGAATATCTGAAAATACTTATTGCCGGTCATTCTGACATTGTCGGCGCACAAACTATTACCCGTTTCTTTGCAATCCATGTATTCTTCCTTCCGGCTGCATTATTCGGGTTAATGGCTGCCCACTTTATAATGATCCGTAAACAAGGTATTTCTGGACCGTTATAAGATAAACGAAGAGCGGAGAGACCCCGCTTATCGGCGGCAAGTCCCCCGAGCCAATAGGGCTCGCAGCTGGACAGCCGTAAAAGTTCAAAAATGAAATACTTCCTATTTATAAAAAAGGAGGGGAAATCGCCCAATGCATCGTGGTAAAGGTATGAAATTCGTAGGTGACTCTCGTGTTCCTGCTGAACGCAAACCGAATATCCCGAAAGACTATTCGGAATATCCAGGTAAAACGGAAGCATTCTGGCCAAACTTCCTGCTAAAGGAATGGATGGTTGGAGCTGTCTTCCTTATCGGTTTCCTCAGTTTGACGATTGCGCATGAGCCGCCATTAGAAAAAATCGCTGATCCAAGTGATACAGCTTATATTCCGCTGCCTGACTGGTATTTCTTGTTCCTATACCAGCTGCTGAAGTATAGCTATGCATCAGGACCTTATAATGCTATTGGTGCGTTCATTATTCCCGGACTGGCATTTGGAGCTTTAATGCTTGCTCCATTTATTGACCGCGGACCTGAACGCCGTCCATCTAAGCGTCCATTAGCTACTGGATTTATGCTGTTGGCATTAGCGGGTATTACTTATTTGACTTGGGAGTCTGTTGCTCACCATGACTGGGAAGCTGCAGCAGAACAAGGTAAAATTGTAGCTGAAGTGGAATTCGATAAAGAAGACGAAGGCTACAAGATTTTTGAAGCAAATGGCTGTATTTCTTGCCATGGTGGAGACCTTCAGGGTGGTGCAGGTTCACCTGCCCTTGTTGACACTGGGTTAACACCTGAAGAAATTTCAGATATTGCTAAAAACGGTAAAGGTGCAATGCCTGCCGGTATGTTCAAAGGCACTGATGAAGAACTTCAAAAAATGGCAGAATTCATTTCTGGCCTTGAAAGTAAATAATAAAAAGAAGCTGGCAAATGTCAGCTTCTTTTTTATGTTGATAGTTATATATAATGTGCTATGGTAAAATAATGAAATAAAATGATAGTTAGAGAAGGAGAGCAAAAATGAAGTGGATTTATCCTTTATTGGGCAGTAGAGCAATGTTAATGCTGCTGTTGATTGTAAATACGGCGGGTACGATTTACGGATATATTTGGTACAAGTGGCAGCTTGTTGATACACCTCCTATTTTTCTGCTGTTTGTTCCGGATAGCCCGACTGCCAGCTTATTTTTTGTGTTTGTCCTGATTGCTTTTTTGATAGGCAAGAATTGGCCTTTGCTTGAAGCATTGGCGATTGTGACTTTAGTTAAGTATGGAATATGGGCTGTGGTCATGAATTTGCTTGTTTATCAGGTGACAGGTGATATGGATCCAGCTGCGCTTATGCTAATCTTTTCACACGGGGCTATGGCCATTCAAGGCGTATTATATGCTCCTTTCTACAGGTTTAAAACATGGCACCTTGTTTTAACAGGAGTCTGGACACTTCATAATGATGTAATCGATTATGTCTTTTTTATGCTTCCACGTTATCCAATTTTGAACTTGTACACACCCCAAATTGGCTACTTTACGTTTTGGCTGAGTATTTTTTCTTTAGGTGTAGCTTATTATTTAGTATTAAGAAAAAATCGATTTAACCTCGAAATAGCGAATTAGCCTAATTATATTTAATAATTAATTATGATGGACTGTATGTATAATTCTGGTCTAACCTTGTCCTCCTTTTCATACATATCTAGTAGTAATTTGAGGGGGGACAAGTAAATGAGGCGGAAATTAATCGCAGTCTTAGTTTTTATTTTAATGTTATTGCCTGGACAAGGGTTTGCAGATAAGACCTCACACATAGATAAGTTGGATCAATTATCCGATGAAGCACTGCAAATGGTTAAGCTTCACCGGTATGAGGACGCAAAGAAGCTACTTGAATATTTCTCCGAGAAATTCGTGGCTGTTAACGGGAAAGAAAGGCCTTTTACGATGGATGAACTGCGTATCGTTACGGTTTCACATAATGATGCTGTACAAGCTACCGTAAATGCATCCATGAGTCATGATGAAAGGTTGAATAACGTGACAAAGTTCAGGCTGGTGATGGACGCGATTTCATCTAATTATCAGCCTTTATGGACTGAAATGGAAAAGCCCATTATGACAGTTTTTGCGGATGTTAAGGAAGCAGCATATAGGGGAAATAATGAAAACTTTCATTTGAATTTGAATTCCTTTTTATCATTATATGAGGTAATTTATCCAAGCATGAAAATAGATGTAGATGCAGAGCGGGTTCAAAAATTAAACGCACGCATTAATTTTATTGATCATTATCGCCCGCAAGTTCTAACACAGCAGGCCAGCCAGCAGGAGCTTGAGGCATTAGAGAGTGATCTGCAGACAATCTTTGATGAAATGACAGAAGATGAAGCAGATCCTTCCCTTTGGTGGGTGATTATTTCGACAGGAAGTATAATCATCCTTACATTATCTTACGTTGGTTGGAGAAAATACAAGGGAGATAAAGCAAGACAGAAGAATCGGGGGCCAGAGAGCTGAAGGATTGACTGTGAAGTACCGCGCAAAATACAATATTTTTACTCTAACAGCTTCAGCCAAGTTTTTAGGAATGTGGCAGTTTTGTAAACAGGGAATAAGGGAAATGATTAGAAAAGATTTCTGTTGTTTCCTGTTTCTGTTTTAAAATGTGCTGATGCCGGACACCATGATCAGCTTGATAGGAGGGTAGAGAATGGGAGGATATCTCATTTATTTTGCGATTATCATTATTGTCCCTCTCTGGGCGCAAATGAAAGTAAAGGGAGCATATAGCAAGTATTCGAAGGTCCCATCATCCACCCAAATGAGAGGTGCTGAGGTAGCAAGAAAGATATTGGACTCTAATGAGTTATATCAGGTAGGAGTTGAAGAAACCCGCGGACACTTAACAGATCACTATGATCCGCGATCGAAGACGGTTAGGCTCTCAGCCACAAATTATCATGGACATTCTGTGGCTGCAGCTGCCATAGCTGCACATGAAGTAGGGCATGCGATCCAGGATCAACAGGAGTACGCGTTTCTGCGTTTTCGCCATGCATTGGTGCCTGTAGCAAATCTCGGGTCAAACTTTTCCTGGATTTTAATTATGATAGGATTTTTTGCAGGGATGAGCGGCATGGTTTTATTGGGGATTATTTTCATGGCAGCAGCTGTAGTTTTCCAGGTTATTACGCTGCCGGTGGAATATAATGCTTCAAATCGGGCGATGGACCAGGTTGTTTCATTGGGAATTATCAAAAATGATGAAGAAAGGGAAACTAAAAAGGTTTTAAACGCGGCTGCATTGACTTATGTTGCGGCAGCGGCGGTAGCTGTACTTGAATTGCTTCGTTTAATCCTTATATACACAGGAATGACAAGATCTGAGTAGGGAGCTGGCTTTCAGTAAGCCGGCTTTTTATTTTTGGCTCTGATAAAAAGCTTATTGTTGTTTTTAGCACCCTGTTGATTGGAGCGGAAGGCATGAGATTCTCGAAAATGCATTCGTATTTCCTTCGTGGGGTATTAATTCGAGGATGCTTACCCAATGTCCTGCGGGAAGTGTGAGTCATAGGGTGACCAAACTGGCGCTTCATGCGCCGGGCAGGCTCCCAGACTGCCCGCGGAAAGCGGCTGCGGAGCGGAAATAAACAGCCGGGTATAACAAAGCCTTTTCATTTAAAAAAGATGCCCTATATGGACATCTCATATTTAGTAAAAATTTAACGTTCAACGGGCTTTTTATTTTCATCTAATGTGAAGCCTTCGCCAAGTACATCATGAACAGCTGTGACTGATACAAACGCATGTGGATCAACGGATGTTATGACATTTTTAAGCCTGACAATTTCATTTCTCCCGACAACACAATATAGTACTTCCCGATCTTTTTTTGTAAAAGAGCCGTGGCCTTTTAAAACAGTGACACCCCTGTCCATTTCTTTCATTATTTTATCAGCAATCGCATCATTCAGTTCGGAAATAATCATGGCACCTCTTGCAGCATAAGCACCCTCCTGCATAAAGTCAATCACTTTAGCACCGACAAAAACAGCTACTAGGGTGTACATGGCTTCGCGATAGTCTAAATAAGTTATTAACGAAAGGGCAATAACAAAGAAGTCAAAAATGAACATCGTTTTACCCATGCTTACTCCCGCGTATTTATGGGTGAGCCTGGCAATGATGTCTACTCCGCCTGTTGTACCGCCGTACCTGAAAATAGTACCCAGCCCAATCCCAATAAAAACACCTGCAAATAGAGCAGCGAGTGTCAAGTCCTCTTTTAATGGCATTACAATTTGGTAACGCTGGAAAATCCACAAAAACACAGAGACAGCAACTGTTCCTATAATCGTGTATAGAAATACATTCCTTCCAAGGAGCTTCCATCCGATAAAAAAGAGAGGTATATTTAATAACAGGTTTGTGTAGGAAGGGTCCCATTTGAAAAGAAAATAAAGCAGCAGGGTAATACCGGTGAACCCGCCTTCAGCCAAATTGTTTTGCATATTAAAATGAACGAGGCCAAATGAAAAAATGGCTGCTCCCAGCAAAATAAAAAAGATATTTTTAAACTTTAATCCATAAAGCATTTTATCCCTCCACTACCTAAATATCTCAAATCCAAAGCGTATCTAATTATATAAGATATTGATTATAAGAGCAATAAGGCTGGAAGCTGCACTCAGTTATAGGCAGTGGGAATATTTTTAATTAAAAATATTTGTAATAGGGCTAAGCTTTAGCTAACATGAAAAGTGGAAATCTCCGTTTATAAGTGCAAGATAAAGCTGAGGTGAAATAAATGCAAACAAGAAAAACGATGAAAGAGCTTCAAACAGAGGTAGATACATACATAAGCCAGTTCAAAGAAGGATACTTTAGTCCGCTGGCAATGCTGGCAAGGATGACCGAAGAGCTTGGTGAGCTATCTAGGGAAGTGAACCATCATTACGGTGAAAAACCGAAAAAAACCACTGAAGAAGAAAAGGCAATCGAAGAAGAGCTTGGAGATATGCTTTTTGTTCTAATATGTTTTGCCAATTCGCTGAACATTGATCTGGAAGAAGCACACGACCGGGTTATGAAGAAGTTTAATACACGTGATAAAGACCGCTGGACAAGAATCGAAGAATAGAGGGAGAGATTTAAATGGATAAAGTCAAAGTTGTAATAGCCGGACCGCGCGGAAGAATGGGAAGGGAAGCTGTTCAGCTTGTTAAAAGAACAGATTACTATGAATTGGCCGCGGTAGTTGATCATAAAAATGGAGGAGGCTATCTTGGCGACTTTGATGGGTTCTCAGAGTTTGGCCAAATTCCTGTATATTCAGATGTAGCAGACTGCTTTCAAGAGATCGAACCAAATGTTTTGATTGACCTGACAACTCCAGAAGTGGGAATGCATCATACGAAAACAGCACTTGAGCATGGGGTAAGACCAGTAGTTGGAACAACAGGCTTTTCTAAAGAAAACCTGCAAGAGCTTGAGGCGCTTTGCCACGACAAGGGGATTGGCTGCATTATTGCCCCTAATTTTGCTCTTGGGGCTGTGTTAATGATGAAATTCTCACAAATGGCAGGCAGATATTTTAACGACGTGGATATTATAGAATTGCACCATGACCAAAAATTGGATGCTCCTTCCGGCACAGCTGTTAAAACGGCAGAAATGATTGCGGATGTCAGAGAGCAAAAGCAGCAAGGCCATCCAAACGAAAAAGAAACCATCCCTGGTGCCAGAGGTGCCAGCTTTGATGGAATGCACATCCACTCCGTTCGTTTGCCTGGGCTGATTGCACATCAGCAGGTTATGTTCGGATCGGAAGGTCAAACGTTAACCATTCGCCACGATTCTTATAACCGTGCTTCTTTTATGTCTGGAGTTAAGCTGGCAGTGGACACTGTATTAAAAATAGATACTCTCGTATACGGACTTGAAAATATTATGGAATAGTGAGGGGGGCCAACATGAATATTGCCTTAATTGCCCATGATAAGAAAAAGGATGATATTGTGCGTTTTGCTATTGCCTATAAGTCCATACTTGCAGGGCATATCCTTTATGCAACCGGAACTACCGGTGCACGGATCATGAAGGAAACTGGCTTGGACATCCACCGTTTCCAGTCGGGACCACTTGGCGGTGACCAGGAGATCGGAGCGCTCATTGCCAATAAAAAAATGGATGTTGTGTTTTTCTTTAGAGACCCGCTTACTGTTCAGCCCCATGAGCCAGATGTTTCCGCACTTGTCCGCCTGTGCGATGTATACGCTGTTCCATTGGCAACCAATATGGGTACTGCAGAGATATTAATAAAAGGCCTTGAACGGGGAGATTTATCCTGGCGGAAAATTGTAAGCGAAGAAAAAGGTGACATGAATGGACCACGCTAATCTGGATATTCTGGCATTTGGCGCCCATGCTGATGATGTTGAAATCGGCATGGGCGGCATGATTGCCAAGTATGTATCCAACGGAAAAAAGATAGGGATATGCGATCTGACAAGGGCTGAACTATCCTCAAACGGAACGGTCGACATCCGTAAAAAAGAAGCCAGGAAAGCAGCGGATTTTTTGGGAGTTGAGATTAGAGAGACTCTTAATCTGCCTGACAGGGGCTTATATTATAATCAGGAATACATAACTAAAATTGCGGAAGTGATCCGTAAATATCGGCCATCTCTCGTTTTTGCACCCTTTATGGAAGACAGGCACCCGGATCATGGCCATTGTGCCCGCCTGGTTGAGGAAGCTATCTTTTCGGCGGGAATCAAAAAATTTGTGACAGAAGGCACCTACCCTCCTCATAAGGTGAAAAGTCTGTATTTTTACATGATTAATGGCTTCCATACTCCAGACTTCCTGGTTGACATTTCATCTTTCATGGATAAAAAAACAGCCAGCCTTGAGGCTTATAAAAGCCAGTTTGTTAAAAGCCCTGGATCATACGAAACACCTTTGGTCAACGGTTATATTGAAACCGTCCAGGCCAGGGAAAGCCTTTTTGGAAAAATGGCTGGAGTTCAATTTGCAGAAGGCTTTAAAGTGAATAAGCCTCTGCTTTTAAATAAGGATTTATTGGGTGAAGATTTATGAAAAAGAAACTGAAAATAGGAATTACCTGCTATCCGACAGTAGGCGGTTCAGGTGTTGTGGCAACCGAATTGGGTAAAATGCTTGCTGAAAAGGGGCATGAGATTCACTTTATTTCATCGAGCCTCCCTTTTCGGTTAAAAAGAATGTACCATAATATCTTTTATCATCAAGTAGATGTAAACCAATACTCCGTTTTTCAATATGCTCCTTACGATATTGCTCTTGCCAGTAAAATGGCAGAAGTAATAAAAAGAGAGGATCTTGATTTAGTTCACGTCCATTATGCGATCCCGCATGCTGTTTGTGCCATATTAGCAAAGCAGATGAGCGGGAAGGATATTAAAATTGTGACCACACTACATGGGACAGATATTACTGTACTTGGATACGACCCGTCCCTCACTGATGCCATCCGTTTTGGCATTGAAAAGTCTGATGGGGTTACTGCCGTTTCCAATGCCTTAATATCTCAAACTTACGATTTAATTAAACCTGATAAACCAATTAAAACGGTTTATAACTTCATAGATGAAAGAGTTTACCGGAAAACGGATTCAGCTTATCTGAAAGATGAGTATGGCATTAGGCCGGAAGAGAAAATTATCATCCATGTTTCTAATTTCCGCAGTGTTAAAAGAGTGCCTGATGTCGTTAAAGCTTTTGAAAAAATAACAAAAGAAGTCCCTGCAAAGCTGCTTCTTGTCGGAGACGGTCCGGAGATGACGGTAATATGCCAGCTTGTCAATGAATTAAAGCTTAAAGGCAAAGTCTTGTTTCTGGGCAAACAGGATAATCTGGAGGAGCTTTATAGCATCAGCGATTTAATGCTGCTGCTGTCCGAAAAAGAGAGCTTTGGACTTGTAGCCTTGGAAGCAATGGCTTGCGGAGTTCCGTGTATTGGCACAAATGTTGGCGGCATTCCTGAAGTAATTGATGATGGAGAAACCGGGTATGTATGTACGCTCGGGGATATTGATGAAATCTCCCAAAAAGCTACAATGCTCCTTCTGGACGAAAACCTTCACCGCAAGTTTTCTTCACAATCTATTTCCCTTGCAAAAGAAGTGTTTAGTGCTGGACGAATAGTTTCCCAATATGAAGAGTTCTATTACGAACTGCTAAAGAATGGTGATGGTTTATGAAAGAAGCATTCCTCCAGGCAATTCCTGTATTAAATAAAATTGAGTCTGCCGGTTATGAGGCCTATTTTGTCGGCGGTTCGGTCAGGGATTTTTTGCTGGACAAGGAAATTGCCGATGTCGATATCGCCACCTCGGCTACTCCTGAGGAAATGAAATCGATATTTTCAAAGACCCTTGATGTAGGTATCGAGCATGGAACGGTTGTTGTCCTATTTAATGGCATTCCATATGAAGTTACAACCTTTAGGACTGAAGCTGAGTACCTGGACTTCAGAAGGCCGTCTGAAGTCCAATTTATCAGGTCTCTGGAGGAGGATTTAAAAAGAAGGGATTTCACCATGAATGCCATTGCGATGGATAGGAATGGGCAGCTGATAGACCCCTTCGCGGGGAAGAAGGCTATTGAGGACAGGGTAATTAGAACTGTTGGAAACCCTGAAGAAAGGTTTACGGAAGATGCCCTTAGAATGATGAGAGCAGTCCGCTTTTTTAGCCAGCTTTCATTCGATATTGAAAAATCAACCTATGAGGCTTTATCATCACTGGCTCATTTGCTTCAAAAAATTGCAGTGGAACGCAAGCTGGCTGAATTCGAAAAGCTTTTGGCGGGCAAGAATCGTATGAAGGCTCTTAAAATTATTGGAGAAACCGGGTTATATAGATATCTTCCTCAAATGTCAGCTTTCCAGAGGCAGCTTTTCAGCTCAGCAGATTATCATGCAGACATGCTGACAGTAGAAGAAATGTGGGGCTTCCTTGTTTGTCTTTTTGGTATTAATCATTCTGCCGCCGAGTCCTTTTTAAAAGGCTGGAAACTGCCAGTAAAGAAGATAAGAAAGATACGATCCATTTTAAAATGGATCCGGTTTAGATCCGGAAATGAATGGGATGGCTATTCTCTTTATCAGGCTGGGAAGGAATCTTTTCTAAGCGCCGAGAGGATCCGCAATGTACTGCAGCAAACGGATTTAAAAAGAAATACAGAAAGCCTCATAGAACTGTATAATTCGTTGCCGATCAAGCAAAGCAGCGAGCTGCAGCTTACAGGGTATGATCTGATGGACTGGTTTGGCAAACCTCCTGGGGCATGGATTAGAGCGGAGCTGGAAAAAGCTGAAACTGCCGTGTTAAAGGGTGAATTAAAAAATAGCAATGAATCCATAAGGGAGTGGCTCATGAAGTGCAATCAGAACTTAGGAAAAAATTGATTGATGCTTTTACAAACAGCAAAGAAGAATATCTATCAGGACAGCATTTGGCAGATTTAGTCGGTTGTTCACGAACTGCGGTGTGGAAGCATATAGAGGAACTGAGAAAGGAAGGCTTTGAGCTGGAAGCTGTACGAAGAAAGGGCTATCGTATTACAAAAACGCCTGAAAAGGTGACTGCGGATGAAATCAGGCTGGGGTTAAAAACAAAAAAACTCGGCCGCAATATTCATCATGAAGAGAGTGTCGATTCCACCCAGAAAATTGCCCATCGCCTGGCATATGAAGGTGCTCCCGAAGGAACGGTGGTCATTGCAGAAGAACAGCTTTCAGGCAGAGGAAGAATGGATCGCAGATGGCATTCCCCAAAATCTACAGGAGTATGGATGAGTCTCATACTAAGGCCAAATATTCCGCCTCCAAAAGCTCCCCAGCTTACACTGATCGCGGCCGTAGCTGTCGTGCAGGCTATAGAAGAGCTTACTGGATTGACACCGCAAATTAAATGGCCTAATGATATTTTAATGAGCGGCAAGAAGGTAACGGGAATCCTGACAGAGCTTCAGGCGGATGCGGACAGGATTATTTCAATTATAATTGGAATTGGAATCAATGTTAACCAGCAATCGGATGATTATCCAGAAGAGATTAAGCACATTGCAACCTCCTTATCAATTGAAAAAGGAGAAAAGCTTTCAAGAGCTGAGCTGATCAAAATTTTTCTTGGTAAATTGGAAAACCTTTATACACTATACTTAGATAAAGGCTTCTATCCAATCAAGCTATTATGGGAGAGCTACGCTGTCAGCATTGGAAAGAACCTCACTGCCAGGACGATTACGGGCAGCATTTATGGGAAGGCCCTCGGAATTACCGATGATGGAGTGTTGATGATTGAAGATAGCACTGGGAAAGTCCATCATGTATATTCTGCAGACATTGAGCTGGATTCCTAACTATAAGGCTTTGTTGAATCTCATTGTTGATATTATACCTTTTGATTGGAGCGGAAGATGCGAGTCAATGGGTGATCCAGCGGGCGCAGAGCGCTTCAGAGGCTAGTGGGCCCTCCTCGGAGCAAGTTAATAGATTTTAATTATTAAAATTTTTATAGCCAATACTTTCTTTTTTTTGCTATACTTTTTTTATGGGCAGTATCCTTTAAAGAACTGCACCTTTTAGGTACTAACTTAAACGAATAGATATCTGCCTAGATCCAAAATGGACCGGGACAGAGGGATGAACGACTATAATGAGCTATTACGGATCCTTCTGCGCACAGAAGGATTTTTTTGTGGTTGGAGCGGCATCTTGCTGCGGACTCATTGGGAAAGTTTTATCTCCTCTTCCTGAATAAGGAGGATGAAAGATGAAGCAAACAACTGATTTTTTAAGGATGAAACATTTTGAAGAAAAAATTGTAATGCTCACAGCTTATGACTATCCTGCTGCCAAACACGCAGAAAGTGCTGAGGTAGATATGATTCTTGTGGGGGATTCGCTTGGAATGGTCGTTTTAGGCTATGAATCCACGGTTCCTGTCACAATGGAAGACATGATCCATCACGGCAAGGCTGTCAAAAGGGGAGCAAAAGATACCTTTATTGTTATAGATATGCCATTCATGAGCTATCATTTGTCCATTAAAGATACACTTTCAAATGGAGCAAGGCTCATTCAGGAAACAGGTGCACATGCTGTCAAGCTTGAAGGCGGAGATGAAGTTATTGAACAAATTAGGTCATTAATAAAGGCGGGCATTCCTGTAGTTGCACATCTGGGCTTAACTCCGCAATCCGTTGGGGTTTTAGGCGGATATAAGGTTCAGGGGAAAAATGCTGAAGCTGCCAGAAAGTTAATGGAGGATGCTAAGGAATGTGAAAGAGCCGGTGCGTTCGCTGTTGTTTTGGAGTGTGTTCCAAAACAGCTGGCAAAGCAGATTTCTCAAGAATTGACAATACCAACAATTGGGATAGGCGCTGGCCCGGATACTGATGGCCAGGTTCTTGTTTATCATGATGTATTGGGATACGGTGTAGATCGAGTTCCTAAATTTGTAAAACAATATCAGAACTTAAATCATTTTATTCAAAACAGTCTATCCGCTTATTCTGCTGAGGTAAAGAACGGATCTTTCCCTGATGATAGCCATTCTTTCACGATGAAAGAAGAAGAACTGCTTGGCTTGTATGGAGGAAAAGTATGAGAACGATTACAACAGTTAGAGACATGCAAATGTTAGCATTGCAGCTTAAACGTGAAGGGAAATCTATTGGATTCGTCCCCACAATGGGGTATTTGCATGAAGGTCACCTGTCTTTATTAAAAACAGCCAGAAAAGAAAATGACGTGACCGTGCTAAGCATTTTTGTGAACCCGCTTCAATTCGGGCCTAAAGAAGATCTGGCCACATATCCAAGAGACTTTAGCCGAGACAGCAAATTGGCGGAGCAGGAAGGGAATGACTTTATTTTTTATCCTTCTCCTGAAGAAATGTATCCCGGTTCTATGTCAGTAACTGCAAGAGTGCAGGATCGGACTGATGTATTATGCGGCAAATCCCGCCCAGGACATTTTGATGGCGTCGCAACAGTTCTTACAAAACTTTTTAATATCGTACAGCCCGATAAAGTATATTTTGGGATGAAGGACGCCCAGCAGGTTGCGGTTGTCGATGGGCTCGTAAGTGATTTTAACATTCCCGTTGAAATAGTGCCTGTAGAAACAGTTAGAGAAGAGGATGGATTGGCAAAGAGCTCCAGGAACATCAATCTACTTCCTCCAGAACGACTGGAGGCTACTGCACTTAATCAAAGCCTTAAAATCGCTGAATCCAAGATTATAGAGGGAGAAAAAGATCCTCGGAAGATAATTGCCCAAATCAGGGAACATATTGAGAAAAATATAACAGGCAATATTGATTACGTCGAAATTCTTTCCTACCCGGACCTTAAGGTACTTGACCGTCTAGAAGGAAAGATCATTATTGCCATCGCTGTTAAATTCACCAAAGTTCGGTTGATCGATAACGCTATTATTACGATAAATAAAGAGAGTTAAGGGGGAACCAGAATGTTTCGCACCATGATGAATGGAAAAATCCATCGTGCAACCGTAACGGAAGCGAATTTAAATTATGTAGGAAGCATCACCATTGATACAGATATTATCGAGGCGGTAGGAATGGCACCTAACGAAAAGGTCCAAATCGTCAATAATAATAACGGAGCACGCTTTGAAACTTATATCATCCCTGGTGAAAAAGGGAGCGGCGTTATCTGTGTAAATGGTGCAGCAGCCCGTCTTGTTCAGGAAGGGGATATTGTGATTATCATCTCTTATGCCCTTGTTCCTGATGAACAAGTGCCTTATCATGAACCTAAAGTGGCTATTATGGACAGTAATAATCGAATTGCCGATTTGATTCATGCCGAGCCGGAAAGTACAGTTCTATAAAAATCTTTTAAAAAAGTGCTGACCCGGAAATGCCGGTTCAGTGCTTTTTATTTAACTTGCTAAGGTCATGAATGAATAAGGGTGAGGTTCGGGTGGAAGAAAAGTAATGAACAGAAGGCTATTTGCCTTTTTCTTTTTCCGTTTTTGTGATACCGTTTGAATGACTGAATGTAGAGGTGTATGTCATGGGTAATAAATATGTTGTAGTTGACTTGGAAACTACCGGAAACACCCCGAAAAAGGGTGATAAAATGATACAATTTGCTGCTGTGGTGATCGAAAACGGAAAAATTACGGAGGAATATTCATCATATGTAAACCCTGAGCAGCCGATTCCCCCTTTTATTGAAGAATTGACAGGACTGTCGGATGATATGGTGGAGAAAGCACCCCTTTTCTCTGAAATCGCCCCAAAAGTTCTGACTTTACTGGAGGGCGCATTTTTTGTTGCCCACAATGTACTTTTTGATTTGTCGTTCTTGCAGGAAGAATTGTTGGAGGCTGGATATAACGGGTTTTACGGGCCTGTTCTTGATACAGTAGAAATGTCAAGGATTCTTTTTCCAACCGCGGATAGCTTCAAGTTATCCGATCTTGCACACCGTGAAGGGCTGAACCATGAACGGCCGCATCAGGCAGACAGCGATGCCTATGTAACTGCAGAGCTCCTATTGATCCTATTAAAAAAGCTTGAAAACCTTCCGCTTAAAACAATTGAACAGCTCCATAAGCTTTCGGGCGGATTGAAAAGCGACCTTGATATTTTGCTTGACGAACTCATTTTAATTAAGGAAAGCAAGATTGAGTATTTGCCTGATTTTCTTGAAATACATAGAGGAATCGCCATGAAAAAAGCGATAGTCCTCCGAAACCCTGATCATTTTGAAGGTACAAGGTATCCCTTTGGTATTGAAGAAAAGCATGAGATTTTCATGAAAGCTTTCCCTACCTATGAAATAAGAGAAGGCCAGTTTAAGATGATGGACTCCGTCTATGGAGCATTCCGTGATAAAAAGCATGCATTAATTGAAGCTGGTACAGGCGTTGGAAAATCGTTGGCTTACCTGGTTCCATCAGCAATTTACGGAAAGGAAAACAGCAAAACAGTCATTATTAGTACATATACAACACAGCTGCAGGAACAACTGTTAACTAAGGACATCCCGCTGCTGCAAAAAATGCTTCCATTCCCTGTTAAAGCTGTTTTGCTGAAGGGAAGAAGCCATTATATCAGCCTGGCCAAATTTGTTCAGACCTTAACGGATGATGAAGAAGATAATTATGATTCGATTCTGAGTAAAATGCAGATTCTTGTATGGCTGATGGAGACAGATACAGGTGATATTGACGAATTGAACCTCTCGAGTGGCGGCATGATTTACTGGAGCAAAATCAAGAATGATGAGACAGCTTTTTTACAGGATAAATCGTGGCTATCCAGGGACTTCTATCTGAGAGCGAGAAAAGAAGCACAAAATGCGGATATTATTATTACCAACCATTCCTTGCTTCTAACCGATCTGGTAGCCCAAAGTGCGATTTTGCCTAAATTCAGCCACGTGGTTATAGATGAGGGCCATCATTTTGTGAAAGCATCCGGTAAACATTTTGGCCATAAGCTTGATTATTTAACGGTACGGTTGATGCTTAGCCAAATAGGATTGTTTGAACAAAAGCAGCTCTTTTATAAACTTGAAAAATTGGTTGAAGAGAAAGCAGGGAGCCCGGAGGATTTGGTTCATTCCTTTGAAATGAATCAGCTTATAGTTGATCTCCTTCACGAAATGGATGAACTGTTTAAAGTTATTGGGATTTATGCGAAAAAGTTTTCAAAAGCAAAGAAAAGCATGAACCGATTAACTGTCCGATTTATTAACGAAGGCAGTGACAAGGAGTCAAAGGCCGTTCTAGCCTGCGCAGAGCGATTTGGATTTCTCCTGAGAGACTTAATGGAAGCGATTGATAAACGGGTTATGATTGTCGCTCAGATAAAGGCTTCCTTAACACTGGAGGAGAAAGCATTCATGGAGGAGGTAGCCTCCATATTTGGTGACTTAGAAGATTTGAATGAAAACATAAAGCATATTTTTCAGATGAATGAATCCGAATTTGTTGTTTGGATTGAAATAGATACACGCTCAGCCCAAAATGCCACTACAGTTTATTCTCAGCCCGTATCGGTTTCAGAGTACCTTAAGGAACAATTTTTCAGTGAGAAGGAAAGTGCTGTCATTACATCGGCTACTTTGTCTGTAAAAAATTCCTTTCATTTTATCCTTAATGAACTTGGACTTGAAGAGAAAGAGTGCACATTGGAACAAATTCCATCACCATTTAATTATCAGGAACAGGTGAAGCTGCTTATCCCTGGTGATTTGCCGGAAGTAAATGCTGTTCCGCTGGAGGAATATGTTGCCTCCATATCGGAGCATATTATATCGATTGCTGAAGCAACAAAAGGCCGGATGCTGATTCTGTTTACTTCTCATGAGATGCTTAGGAGAACATATGAGCTTGTAAAGGAATCAGGATTTCTGGAGGATTATGCTGTTATTGCCCAGGGTATTACGAGCGGCAGCCGTTCAAGACTTACTAGGAATTTCCAGAGATTTGATAAAGCCATCCTTTTGGGAACAAGCAGCTTTTGGGAAGGAGTGGATATCCCGGGTGAGGATCTTTCCTGCCTTGTTATTGTCAGACTGCCTTTTTCACCGCCGGATGAACCAATGGCACAGGCCAAAAATGAACAAATCAAAAGTGAGGGAGGAAACCCATTTTCCGCCTATTCATTGCCTGAAGCCGTTATCCGCTTTAAACAAGGTGTTGGAAGGCTGATTAGAACAAGCTCTGATAGAGGATTTATCGTTGTTTTTGATCGCAGAATTGTCACCACAAAATACGGAAAGGCATTTTTGGATTCCATCCCGCCTATTCCAGTTCAAAAAAGCAATATTGATGAAATTGTAGAATTAATTTATACTTGGCTATAAAATATATTCTGATGCGGCTTGAACTCTTGTGGGAAAGCATCGGAAAATCTTCATTGAAGATAGCCTGCGGGGGTTGATGTAGTCCTGGAATCCCGACACATCGAAAATTTAAAATCCTTTTTATGAACATTTGGAAAGACTTTTCCGAGCAGGATAAATTCGCATGAATAACACATTCTATATTTGTTGGGTATTTAGTATAAGTATGGTGGAACTGACTTTGCAGAAGGGTTCATGCTTATGGTGTATATGCCCGCTTCCGCTTTTGTTCATTGGGTAGGAGGAATGAGTAGATGAAAGTGTTGTTCGCCTTTTTACTGATGTTTACAAATTGGTACTACATACCGAAAGACTCGCCTGCTGTTCCAGTTAAAGTGGAAAGCATTGATCTTAAACTTAAAAGCGATGAATTGGCTATTACTTTTTTTTCTTTATCCGATGGTGAAGCATCATTGATTCACCATGGAAATGATCAAAATATCCTGATCAATACTGGCGGGGCCGGGACAGAGCACGAATTAAAAAGGCTTTTGCAGCTTTATAGGACAAATCAGATTTCGACAATCATTCTGACAGATGAGGATTTGTACAATGAATCGAGCCTTGTCTGGTTAATAAAAGAATATGATGTTAAGCAGGTTATAACGGGTGAAACCGTTGCTGCTCAATTAAAAGATGGAAATGCTGAGTTAAGCGATATTAATATTCATGTCTGGCGCCAAGATACTAAACAGCAGCTTCTTCCGGGGCTTCAAACTGAAGTTCTTTATGAAGGGATTGAAGCAGGCGATGGAATGGATGTTTCCTTTATTTTCTCCAGACATCGGATTCTTTTCATGAATTCAACAAGTGACCAAGCCAAGGATGTATTTATGAAGAAAGACTTATCTAATGTCAATATCGTAAAACTTCCGGTGTTTGGCAAGGAAGGATCTATTTCGGAAGATATGGTTAAACATATGGATCCGCAGATTGCCATCCTGTTTCATAAATCATCAATAAAACCGGATTCCGATTTGTTCGCACTATTAAACGATGCTTGGGTTGATGTATATTATACAAGGAAGCATGGAACTGTCACGATCAAATTTACCGACATTAACTATGAAGTCATTACAATTTTCCAGGAAGAGGAATTTAAATAGTGCAGATCGTGTTTTATATGACTCCAGGAAATGCTCTTCCTGGAGATTCTTTGTAAAAGGTAAAATCCGTATTGAAAAAAGCTGCGCCTATGGCGCAGCATTACGTGGTGGACTAGAAGAAAATTTATGTTTGTTTGATACAAGGAAACATATTCTGCTGTTATACTGATATAGAGTGTATTTCTTTGTAAGTATATTTTAACCTAAAGGATAAGGTATATAAGTTACAAATATTGTTGAGGCTGAGGAGGAATTCCAGAATGGAAAGCAAAATTGAGGTATTATCTACAGTTAAGATCCAGCAAAGCCCGGATCTGTATAAAATTGTTGATGCATTAAATAGAACCTTGAAGGAAAAAGACCTGATGTTCGGCTTGGCGCTTGATCAGGAAGACCAAAATAAAGCGATTTTTACCATTTATCGTACATAAAAAGAGTGATTATAAAATGAAAAAAGCTTTAATAGCCATACTTATTTTGTTTGTTATTGGCATTGGCGCAGGCAGTTGGATTTACTTCAGCAGCATGAAGCCCGTAAGAGCGGCTGAATCAAAAGCTGTGGAGCTTGCAAAAAAGGAAACAGATCTTACTGAGGTTGAAGATTTCCATTTATATCATGGCACTGAAACCTACTATGTAGTCGAAGGCAAAGATCCTGAAGGGACTAACATTTTTGTGTGGGTTCCCGAGAAAAAAGGAAAAATAGTTACACGAAAACAATCTGACGGAATATCCCGCCAGGAAGCCATTAACAGGCTTAAGCAGGAAAAAAAACCCGCTGAAATTATGTCAGTGCGCCTCGGTATGGAGAAAAATATACCATTATGGGAAATTCATTATCGTTCCAAAGGTGATTTAATAAATTATTATTATATAGATTTTAAAACTGGAGAATGGCTGAAAAAAATCGAAAACCTGTAAGCCGAAGCTAAAAAAAGCCATGAGCGGCGTCAGGAAAAATGGGAGGAAGCACAATGGAGATTCAACTGGCACAACGAGTTAAAGCATTAACACCATCAACAACCTTGGCAATTACTGCAAAAGCAAAGGAATTAAAATCCCAGGGACATGATGTTATCGGATTGGGAGCTGGGGAGCCTGATTTTAATACACCTCAGCATATCATTGAAGCTGCAGTCCAATCCATGAACGAAGGACATACAAAATATACCCCTTCTGCAGGGCTTCCGGCTTTAAAAAAAGAAATTGCAGCCAAGTTTAAAAGGGACCAGGGACTTGATTATGATGCTTCAGAGATTATCGTTACAAGCGGGGCAAAGCATGGTTTATATACTCTTTTTCAGGTATTGCTTAACGAAGGGGATGAAGTAATTATCCCAATTCCATACTGGGTTAGTTACCCTGAGCAAGTTAAACTTGCTGGAGGAGTACCGGTTTATGCAGTGGGAAAAGAGGAGAATGAATATAAAATTACACCGGAACAGCTGGCTGAAAGCATCACAGACCGAACAAAAGCTGTGATTATTAATTCGCCGAGCAACCCAACAGGAATGCTATATTCTGCAGAGGAATTAAAGGTATTGGGAGATGTTTGCCTAAAACATAATGTTTTAATTATTTCAGATGAAATATATGAGAAATTGGTTTATGGCAGCCATAAGCATACTTCCATTGCTGAGCTTTCAGCTGAATTGAAAGAGCAAACCATTATTATTAATGGGGTATCGAAGTCGCATTCCATGACGGGCTGGAGAATTGGCTATGCTGCAGGAAATAGAGAAATTATTAAAGCGATGACCAATCTTGCCAGCCATAGTACATCCAACCCTACAACAACAGCACAATACGGATCCATTGCGGCATATGCCGGACCACAGGATATGCTTGCAGAGATGCGAGAAGCTTTTGAACATCGTTTAAATATCATTTATGATAAATTAATTAAGATTCCAGGATTTAATTGTGTTAAACCTCAAGGAGCATTTTATTTATTTCCAAATGTACAAAAGGCGGCTAAACTGACAGGCTTTGATAACGTTGATGACTTTGCAAAAGCTTTACTGGAAGAAGCAATGGTTGCTGTTATTCCGGGCTCGGGCTTTGGATCTCCGGAAAATATCCGTTTATCCTATGCAACGTCTCTTGATTTGCTTGAAAAAGCAGTTGAGCGTATGCATAGCTTTGTTGAAAAGAATACAAAGTAATACTTAGTGATGGAGTGCCGGATGATATCCGGCCTTCTTCCGTCTTATTTAATGAAAAGGCTCTGTTATAGCTTAATGTTGTTTTTTAGCACCCTGTTGATTGGAGCGGAAGGCACGAGCTCCTCGAAAATGCATTCGCATTTTCTTCGTGCGGTGTTTACTCAAGGAAGCTTATTCAAAGTCCTGCGGGAGTGCGGATCAAGGGAGACCCCGCAGGAGCA
>NZ_JAGGQS010000052.1:56472-117756 GCF_018613175.1 Bacillus sp. ISL-47
AAATCAACAGGCAAATTTAACAGAGCCAATGAAAAATATCATTTATTATGTTGAAAACTACTGTATTATTGCTTGTCAGAGGGCTGGAAGGTATAATATATAGCGATACATAAGAAGCGATTGCTTAGATTTTTTGGAGGGAACATAAATTGACAAAAACAACAATTTCTCAAGTTCATAAATATGTTGACCAGGAAGTTACCATTGGAGCATGGATTGCCAATAAACGATCAAGCGGAAAGATTGCTTTTTTGCAGCTTCGTGATGGAACAGGCTTTATCCAGGGAGTAGTCGTGAAGGCTGAAGTCCCTGAAGAAATATTCCAAGGTGCAAAATCAGTGACACAGGAATCTTCGGTATATGTTACTGGCAAGGTTCAAACGGATGAACGTTCACCTTTCGGCTATGAGCTCCTGGTAACCGGGCTTGAAGTCATTCATCAGGCTGTGGATTATCCAATTACTCCAAAAGAACATGGAACTGAGTTCTTAATGGATAACCGCCATTTATGGCTGCGCTCCCGCCGCCAGCATGCAGTAATGAAAATTAGAAATGAAATTATCCGTGCAACATATGAATTCTTCAATGAGCAGGGATTCTCCAAGGTGGACCCGCCAATTTTAACAGGAAGTGCACCGGAAGGAACTTCAGAGCTTTTCGCAACTAAATATTTTGATGAAGATGCATATTTATCACAAAGTGGCCAGCTATATATGGAGGCAGCTGCTATGGCGCTTGGAAAAGTTTTTTCATTCGGACCGACGTTCCGTGCTGAAAAATCCAAAACACGCCGCCATTTAATTGAATTCTGGATGATTGAGCCTGAAATGGCTTTCTGCGAATTCGATGATAACCTTAAAGTCCAGGAAGAATATGTTTCCCACATAGTGCAATCCGTTTTGAAAAATTGTGCAATTGAACTTAAGACACTTGGCCGCGATACAGACAAGCTAGAAAAGATTACAGCTCCATTCCCGCGCATCACATATGACGAAGCGATTAAATTCCTTCAGGAAAAAGGCTTTGATGATATCAAGTGGGGTGATGATTTCGGTGCACCACATGAGACGGCTATTGCTGAAAGCTACGACAAGCCAGTCTTTATCACACATTATCCAACATCCCTGAAACCTTTCTATATGCAGCCTGATCCTTCAAGGGAAGATGTGGTATTATGTGCAGATTTGATTGCTCCTGAAGGTTATGGAGAAATAATCGGGGGGTCTGAGCGTATCCATGACTTTGATCTTCTTAAGAAGCGCCTGGAGCAGCATAATTTGGAAATGGATGCATACAAATGGTATCTTGAATTGCGTCAGTACGGTTCTGTACCGCATTCCGGTTTCGGCCTTGGCCTGGAAAGAACAGTTGCATGGATAAGCGGAGTGGAGCATGTACGTGAAACAATCCCGTTCCCTCGTTTGCTAAACCGTTTATATCCATAATGTAACTGCCCGTTAATCCGGGAAGAAATGAATATTAGCAAAGCAAAAAATCCGCCATCACGCGGATTTTTTACTTCTTGTGATATCGAATGAACATTCTGAAGTTAGAAGGCCACATGTCTTGCCAGTCAAGATAAAACTTCATGGAAAACTTACCGGTTATTCTCCTCACTTTAGTCTTTATGTTCATGATATACTTAAAAGGAGGTGTCCCTAATGTCAAAAAAAAGTTTATTGAAATGGCTTCAGGAAGGTAATATTTCCATCCCTGGAGTACTGTTAAGCCAATATAAAGAAATGAATCTGAATGAACATGAACTTGTTTTGTTACTGCATGTAATTTCCTTTATAGAACATGGGAATGAGTTTCCCACCCCAGTTGAATTATCTTCCCGCATGACTATATCTGTAGCAGAATGTACGGAGATGCTAAGAAAATTAATTCAAAAAGGTTATATTGAGATTAAAGACAGCTATTCAGCTGATGGCATCCGTTTTGAAAAGTACCATCTTGATCCGCTTTGGGAGAAGCTTATTGACCAATTTCTTCTTATCGGCAAAAAGGAAGAGGCGGTTAGGCTGCAGCAAGACGAAACAGACCTGTATACATGCTTTGAAAGGGAATTTGGCAGGCCACTTTCGCCGTTTGAGTGCGAGACACTTGCACTATGGATGGACGATGACCACCATGATCCCCATATAATTAAGGCTGCACTAAGAGAATCTGTCCTGTCCGGTAAACTAAACTTCAGATATATAGACAGAATTTTATTTGAATGGAAAAAGAATGGCATCAAGACAATTGAACAGGCTAAAAGCTACGGAAAAAAATTCAGGCAAAACCAATCTCAGCAAAGAAATAAAAGAGAAGATATACCTTCCCAGACAACCAAGTCAGTTCCTTTTTACAATTGGCTTGAACAGTAATGGTAATTCTGAAAAAATAGATAAAAAGTAAGTGGTGATTTCTTTGTTAAATAAAACACAAATCCGATATTGCCTTGATACAATGGGAGAAATGTTCCCGGAAGCACACTGTGAATTAATTCATTCCAATCCCTTTGAACTTGTAATAGCAGTCGCTTTGTCTGCGCAGTGTACCGATGCGCTGGTAAATAAGGTGACAAGAAATCTGTTTCAAAAATACAAAACTCCGCAGGACTATCTTGAGGTTCCATTAGATGAGCTGCAGGAGGATATCCGTTCAATTGGGCTATATCGGAATAAAGCAAAAAACATCCAAAAACTTTGCCGGATGCTCCTTGATGACTATAATGGAATCGTGCCCCGAGACAGGGATGAGCTGACAAAGCTGCCGGGTGTCGGCCGTAAAACGGCCAATGTAGTTGTATCTGTCGCCTATGGTGTCCCGGCTATTGCTGTTGATACTCATGTAGAACGTGTCAGTAAAAGGCTTGGTTTCTGCCGCTGGAAGGACTCCGTTCTAGAAGTGGAGAAAACATTAATGAAAAAGGTGCCCATGGATGAATGGTCCGTGACCCATCATCGCATGATCTTCTTTGGAAGGTATCATTGCAAAGCTCAAAATCCTCAATGTGAAATTTGCCCTCTTCTGGACCTGTGCAGGGAAGGAAAAAAGCGGATGAAGGGTAAGCAAGAAAAATGAATGGGCAGCTAATCATCCCCATTGCAGCTCAGCTTTGCCAACCTTTATTCAATAAGCAGCAGGAAGAGATAACACTAGACGAAAGAATGCTTAAAATCCAACATCTTGACCCGCCATTTTTGTATGATGCTGCATACTACGCCGGGATAGAGGCCTTAAAACCTTGGGAAAAAAAAGAAGAGTGCATTCCTGTGCTGCAGGAGGAATGGAAAGAACAAAAATGGATTCTTGATAAGTGCTTTGCTAATCGAAACCAAAAAGCTGCCGAAGAACCGATAAAAACAGCCATTGGGTTATTTCTGCAGCTATTATTTTGGACAAACGGCAAGCCTGTTGATTTTCAAGCAGAGGTGGGGGAGTTGAAGATAAAACCAGTTAACCTAGAGGAAAGACTGGATTTTATATTTGAGCGTCCAGCTTCTTACCACGCCTATATCCAGCTGTCCGAACTGATGTATGAAATAGAAAAGCAGTATATGAAGCATATTACATTGGAAAATATAAAGAAGAAAGCGCCTGGAGGAAAATAGGCGTTTTTTTATTTAAACATGTTTAAAGGGTGGTAGTCCCGCAAAAATGGGTTCCATCCGGGCTCATATTAAGAAGTCGGGTTTATAAACGTCGGATTCGGCACACAACATCGAATCACGCTCAACATCGAAAAAGCTGACTCATATTTGAGTCAGCTTTTTTGATTTACTTTAATTGGTAGAATTTGATCCGGACCCTGAGCCAGTTCCAGAACCAGAGCCTCCAGAATTGCCGCCTGTGCCGTCTCCAGTGCCTGTTCCGGTACCGGTACCGCCATTTCCGGTTCCAGTACCGTCGCCGTCACCTCCACCTTCACCTTCACCAGTGTCGTTACCTGCGTCTTCACCGTCACCTTGGCCATCTTCATTTCCGCCATCGTCTTCAGAACCGCCGTCATCCTGGTTACCGCCCTGTTCGCCGTCTTGGCCATCCTGGCCTTCTTGACCGGTATCGTCCTGTTCTTCTCCTTCAGCATCATCTTCCTCAATGATGCTTGGATCAGGGATTTCAACCTTGACAGATGCAGGATCACTTTGCTGGTTTCCTCGAATGGCTGTTACTTTAAAGGTATAGACAGCGCCGGGTTGCGGGTTGGCAACCTTTAAGCCCTTTTCGGATGTAGTGCTAAGCTGCTGGTCGCCGCCTTCATTCACCGATACGGTTACCTCAAACTGAGTGCCTTCCGCATCATTTGGATATTCCCAAGTAAGTGTGATTTCATTTGCTGCCTGGTCATAGCTTGCTCCCAAGCCGGATGGTGAGTCCAGTTTATCAAATTTCTCAGATACTTCTGTTGGAGCATTTCCTTTTACAGCATATTCATAAATAATTTGGTCTTTTGGTGTGAATTGGCTTGCTAGTTTAGCAGGGTTGCTGCCTCTCTCAATCGCTACCTTTTCCACAGTCTTAGGAACTTTAAAGTCTGCTGTTTCTTTCCCTTGGGATACATGTGCCATCAAATTGCTAAAAAGTTTTTGGGCAATTTTTTGGTCAGCACCCGCACTGATATAGTTCTTTCTGTCTTGATATCCCGTCCAAATGGCTGCAGTATAGTTTGTCGTATAACCCGCAAACCATGCATCAGGAACAGCCCCATCTGGTATTCCAAATTCTTGTTCTTGTTCTTTAGAGTAATTCGTAGTTCCGGTTTTTCCTGCTATAGGGAGACCTGGAACGTCAGCCAAACGGCCAGTTCCATATGATGATTTCACAACACTCTTAAGCATGTCACTGATCATGAATGCTGTGTATTCCTTCATGACAACTTCAGATTCAGGTTTTAAATCAAGCTTTGTTCCATCACGCATTTCAATTTGTTTTACTGCATGCGGTTCCGTGTAAAAGCCATTGTTTCCAAAAGCACTATAAGCCCCTGCAACCTGCATGGATGAAACCTCATAAGCACCGATAGAATAGGATTCATACATTTCATCCATTGGAATACCTAAGTTCTTGGTGAATTCGAGTGCTTTATCTGTTCCTACTTCCTGCAAAGTTTTCAAGGCTGGGATATTCCGTGAACGTGCGAGCGCTTCACGCATGGACATTGGGCCCATGTGCCTTCCATCCCAGTTGTTGATTTCTGTTCCGCCTGTATACGTATGAGGTTCATCCACAATTGTATGGTAGGTACCCCATTTTAAATACTCGATTGCAGGACCGTAATCGACAATTGGTTTAAAAGTTGAACCTGCGTGTCTCTTTTGGTCCACAGCGAAATTAAATCCGCGCTTAACTTTTTGGTTCCGTCCGCCGCCAATCGCCCTGATTTCGCCTGTTTTAGTATCAAGAAGGGTAATACCAGCCTGGAATTCTTCATCTGGATATTCAACAGCCTCATTTGTGTTTAAAATCGTTTCAACATGCTTCTGTGCATTAGGATCCAGTGTTGTATAAATCTTTAATCCATCAGAATAAGGATCGAGATCCGGGTACTTCTTTTCAACCTCGTCTAATACCACATCTATAAAAGCATCATAGTTGGATTCATCAGTTTCTCTTTTATCTTCTGCTACAAGAGTGGATTCAACAGGCACTTTTTGCGCTGCTTCCATTTCTTCCTTAGATATGAAACCATGCTGATTCATAAGTGAAAGGACAATATTTCTCCGTTTTTCTGCTTTCTCAGGATAGTCGAACGGATTGTAGTTGTTGGGGCTTTGCGGCATGCCTGCCAAAAGGGCAGCTTCATGCAGCTCCAGTTCATCTAATTCTTTATCAAAAAAGATCTTCGATGCTGTTAAGACACCATGGCCTTCTGACATATAAATTTTGTTGACATACATTTCGAAAATTTCCTGTTTTGTATACTTTCGCTCAAGCTGGAATGACAGCCATGCTTCCTGTGCTTTCCTGCTAAGCGTTTTATCATTATTTAAAAATGAGTTCTTGACTACCTGCTGGGTGATCGTACTGGCTCCCTCTGAACCAAATCCACGGGTTACGTTGGCAATCACTGCTCCGCCTAATCGAATTAAGTCCATCCCATTATGTTTATAAAAACGGACATCCTCAGTTGCCAAAAAGGCATTCTCAACAAGTTTGGGTATATCTTCATAGGCAACATAATCCCTGTTTTCAGATCCTACATCTACAATGAAATTGTTTTCCATATCATAAATTTGTGAAGAAATCGGATCCTTTAATAGCTTTTCATCAAGCTTGGGAGCATCTTTAATCATAAAAGCAAATGTGCCAGCACCTAAAAGCATTCCAGCGATTCCTAGAGCAATTAAAATAAGAAAAATACGTTTAAAAGTACCTGAAGCTTTCTTCTTCCCCTTATTTTTTGGCTTGGATTGCTGTTTGCGGCGCTCCTCTCTTGATTGATATTTTTCTGCCATATATATGTTCATCCTTTCTGACAATCAGACTGAAAAAATTAGTAGTTAAGGTTATAAAGATAATCTATTATCTTAATATAGTCAATTCTGGGCTGAAATCCAAGCGGGATGTGATGCCCGCTGCTTTCAATTTCTGTTTTTGTAATAGATTTTCTTCCTCCATCCTTCATTCTTTTCCAGTAGGTGAGCAAATAATGCGCCTCTAAGAGGTAGACTTCTTCAGTTGCTGAAAAGCGAAGAAGGACAAAGCAAATTCCTCTCTGGGCCAAAACTGTCTCCATATGCTTAACTTGGTGTTCATGAAAGTTTTTAAGCGGAAAAGAGGTGGTGTTTTGAGTTTCCTTTGCTTCAAAATCAATATATTTACCTTTATAAACACCATTATAATCTGTTGTTGATGCTTGTTTAAAATATGCCTCTTTGATTACTGCTGCACTTCTCTTTGGATAATCTACCTGTACAATTTGGACAGGTGTAGGCTTTTTATGGATGGAAGCTATGCCGTGTTCCAGGTAGAACTCATTTGTTTCATTTATATCTTCCTCCAGAGTCATCCCGCGATTGCTGTAGGACCATTTTTGCTCTGCTTTCATTGTTTTTGTACTTTTGGCAGCAGGGACATATTTCCTGCCATTCGGATAATGGAAATTCATGCAGTCACCCCGTTTTAAACTACTCCCTATCATAACAAAAGTCAGCAATCTTTGGTTGAATAAAAAGTTCTAATTAACAAACGCTAAGGGAAACTTTCGTCATTGGGTGCCTTTTCGGCTGAAGGTTTGTTGAGCATCGTCGACACCGCCACTAAGAAGTTGCCAAACAAGTTTAGTCTTGTTAAACAGATCTTGTCGAAACGGCCAGTTAAGCCCTCAATGGCTTGGTTTTAGCTGAAAAAAGTTTTAATGATGTTTCGCCTGCGTTAATACTTATTCATTTCCTGGGGTGAAATGCTATGTTTTTACCTGGAAAATATACCTTTGCTCGTTTTGCAAAAAACGAGCAATTATTAATAAAGCACATTAACAAAATGACTGCAAAAAATAATATTGATAATATTTCCAGGACAGATGCTTATTTTGATTTTTATAGGGAGCACCCTGAAATATGCTGGGCTTTTCTTGCCTCCATGGTGTCGCGTAACGCGGGATGGAATATGTGCGATCTTGAAGGCGCCTGCTTCCCAAAGCTTATTGGAAAGCAGGTGAGGGATATGCTTTATCTAACATATGAAAGAGCTAATTGGATGATCTTTCAGGATGCATATCCTCAATTGCTCATCTATCATTATTCGACGAAAATGAATCGGCCAATGTTTCATTTATTAAAAACTTTTCATGTTTCATCATTTATGGAACAGGAATGGATGCATTTCTGGAGTGAAGGAAATAAAAAGAGGTTAATAATTTCACTTATTATTAATGAACAGAATGTGATCCAAGAGCCAGTGATGGAACACCCTGTTTATAAAAATAAAGTCTTTCATTCACTGCTTTTTTGCTTTCAGGATTATTTTCATTTTAGCTCTGTTATCTTTCCTACATGTAAAGGTGAATTATACGGAGCCAGTGTTAACGGTTTCAGGTCGGTGTCTAAAAGGATAGATCTCGGAAAAAGGCTTGCTGAAATTTTGTTCGATCCCGGTTATTATACGGCTATTTATGAATTCGCATCCACCACAATTCATACAGGCTCAAGACACGACTATGAAAAGTATTTTAAGAGGAGGGTACCAAGAAACACTCCTTTCCTACGCTGTACATACCCTATAATTAATCATCACATTCATCAATTTAATGATTGGTCTTCAAAAAAGCGAATTCAGAAAAAATGGCAAAAAGAAACCGTAAGTCAAAGACATCCAATCCATATAACAGAGTGGTATTTGCACAAACAAAAGCAGCTGAAAGCAGCTGCTTGGCTGGGGAACCTGTTTAATTCCAAATAAAAAAGCAAGGAATTTTCCTTGCTTTTCCCATTGAGGTTCCTAAGTTGATGGACGGTCAGGGCCTTCTAGTTTTTTATTTCCATAGCCTGTCTTTGTTTCTTCTAACTTCTTAGGCTGAACCTTATTTTGTTTTTCTTTTTTTGCCATTAGTAAACACCTCCGATATATAGTTTGTTCAATGGCTTTTTTTTCATTCCTTGGCGGATGTCGAATCAAAGAATTTTACATGAAAATAAGTACTTTCTTTGGCGAATCTCTTCTAGTTTTGTCAGCGTTGAAGGAAACCTCTTTCCCGGAGAGAAATATGTAGGCACAACAGCAAAAAATTTATCGCTGCTTACACACTAAGGTAAAAGGAAAGCAAGGAGAAAAGAATGGGGAGGTTTTTACATGCAAGGGAAAATCGTTGAAAAAAAAGAATTGCTGGCTATGCTGACGGAAATACATGATCAGCTTGAGGAGCTTGAAAGCGTTCTTGAATCAAATTTATCAGGCCTTCGCCAAAACTGGTATGAAGATCAGACAGATAAGATAACAATTTGTGGAAATAAACTCGAAACGATTGAAAATGAACTGACAGCCTTCTCCGAAACAAAGTCTGAGACAGAAAATGCCAAAGGGTCTAAAAGCATGCAGCTTGAACTTGGCTTTTAAGTGAAATAAAATAGCACTAAGATTCAGTAGCTAATTTATAATAGCTACTTTTATTTTTGGAGCTGATAATCAATGGGCAATGAACAAGAACTGCTGAAGCTAACAGAAAAGTTAGTAGCATATGTACAAGCTTCCGACGACAAGTTTAAACGTGTAAAGGAGTCAGGGGAAAAGGGGAATTTCTATAACGAAGTGAAGCCTTTTGCAGATGAAGTTAAAGCCATAAATGATAGGTGGAAGACAGAAGCGGTAGTGTGGGTAAAAAAACATAAGCCGAAAAATCTTTATCCGCAGCAAGTCGAATCGGCTTCTGAGCACATCGAGATGGTTTCCATTCAGGCATTTTTCCCTGAAACAAGCAAAACAAGATTCATAAATTATGTGAACTCAGCAATATATGTGCTAAAACAATTAATAGTTTTATTAACAGAAGATAAGAGGGGAACCTAATCGGTTCCCCTCTTTTGCGCAGTTCTCTATTAAACATTAATTGAATCATGGAGGGAGCTATCTTTATAGCTTTCCGGAACCGCAGCCCCTTGAGCTTCGAGCTCACGAACAAGATTGCGATAATCTGTACTGGAAATTTCATTATGGATGTAGGCCTTTTTGGCAAAATCCAATAACTCATTAACATTTTCAGGAGTATACTCCCGTAATTGCTGAAACTTCTTTTTTAGTTCGTGAACATTCATTTGATAATGCCTCCTCTTAATATTGATTCGCGAGCTCCTCGCAGTACCGTGACATGAATAAGGGGACAAGAAATAGTTTGTTTTTTTATATCCTAACATGAAAAATAATTTTTCATCGTTTTTAAAAAAATCAAACTTCCGACATGTTTCCGCATCGTTAGACAAAAATAGAAAACGCTTCCAAAAGATCGTTTATCTGTCTATCGGCAGGTACTTATGAAAGTGCAGGAAGAGTTTTTAATGACTGAAAAAGAACATTAGGCGTTTTCGGCTTTTCACACTCTGGGCATGTATTACATATATTGTATTGATGAAGTGAAGGTAGGCAATATACCTATATCATAACTAATAAATATCTTATATTTAGGCTGTTACCGCAAACTTTGCTGCTTTTTAAACAAGTATTGCGGAGAGGTTGATTTCCGCTCCAGGCTGCTCAAGCTTCCGCGGGGCCGGCAGTGAGCCTCCACAGCGCGCAGCGCCTGTCGGGTCTCACCTGTCCCACTACTCCCGCTGGACTTTGAATAAACATTCTTGAGTCATCACCGCACGAAGGAAATGCGAATGCATTTTCGAGGAGACTCTCACCTTACGCTCCAATTAACTAAGCTTATTTATCAAAGCGCTATTTAAAAACAAAAACAATCTTTAAGAAATCAGTCTACATTTATTATTGTAATAAGGAGGGTGTTTGCCCATGTTTGGCCGAAAAACAAATAGAGCCAGCCATTTCCAGCCATACGGCCATTGGAACCAGTTTTCTTCCAGTGATCCATTTTACTTGGGGATGAATGGCCAACATTATATGAGGCAACAGCCAATGCACGATTTTCAGGTATCATCGGGACAATGGAATCCTTACTATGCTCCATATGGTATGACCTACCAGCAGCCTTATCCTGTACAATATCCAATGCAGGATGCACAGCCCAATTATGGTCCTAATCCATATCCTTCACAGGGCTATGGATCCAATTATTATCCTGCTCCAGCCTCACAAAACACTAGCATTTTTCAGAATCCATTAGAATCGGAAGAATACTATGGAACTAATTCTAAGCAGCAGCAGCCAGTGTCTCCTTATCCGTATATGAACCCGTATCCTAAACAGTCATTCATTCCGAAGCAGCCTTCTGGAGTCCAGACAATTATGAATTCATTTAAAGCACAGGATGGCTCGCTGGATCTCAATAAGATGGTGGATACAGCCGGTCAAATGATGAATGCTGTAACACAGGTTTCGTCGATGGTGAAGGGGCTGGGAGGAATATTTAAAGTTTAGTTTTTCCTAAAGGGCCGTTAAGGCCTTTTTATATTGGGATGAAAAATCAGACTTGAAAAAAAATTGAATATATTTGAAAATGGAATAGCTGGTCTATTTTTGGGATGGCTTTGTTCATAGGCATTGTTTTACTTTGGAACTTTGTTGATTGTACAAAAAACAGAAGGCGATTTTGCAGAGCTTTTGCATTTAAAAAAATATGTCAAATCATGCGGTAAATAACTCACTCATTTACTGTTGAATGATTGACAAAATTTAGATGAAAGTGAAAAAATAGAAAAATGACTAGAAGTCATTAAAGGGGGGGTATTATGGTTCGAGCTGTACAGCAAATATTTATTATATTTGTTTTAATTTTACTTCTTGCCGCTTTGCCAAAAATCGTTTCAGTAGATCAGATGGATGGAGGCATGGATTGGAAATATGACAGACTGCCTGAGATTTATGGGGATTTTATCACAGAAATAAGCCATGGGAGCCTTGGAACATATCAGCTGGGCATGCAAACCCGACCGATAGCAGAGGACATCGGAGATAATTTTTTAACCAGTTTACAAATTGTTTTAACGGGTGTAATTTCAGCAGTCTTCATTAGCCTGTTATTTGGTATATTTATAAGCAGATTCCGGCCAACGAAAATCTTTGGCATGTTCTTGAATATCCTTGCAGCCATTCCTGATTTTATTATCATCGTCATGTCCATGATTCTTGCTGTAAAAGTATATAAAGTGACGGGGGTAAGAGTGATTTCACTAAGGCCGGATGGCGGCGCGCTTAACATCTGGTTCCCAACCATGCTTGTGGCCATTGCACCCACATTATATTTGTTTAAGCTCGTATCGGTAAAGTACTATCAAACCAGCGGTGAAGATTATATTAAAACGGCTGTTGCAAAGGGTATGGGCTTAAGTTACATAAATTTTCAGCATGTCTATAAAAATATAGAGCCTTTCATTAAAGCAGAGCTTGTTAAAGTAATTTCTTTGGCGATCGGCAATTTGTTTATTATTGAATACATCATGAATGTTTCTGGTATTACAAAGTTTGTGTTCCAAAGTCATGAAGTGCAGCCAATTGCAATTGGATTGTTTGCCATGCTGTTAATATCTCTTATTGTCTATGTTTCAATTAGACTTTTATTCTATCTGTTTAAACGGGGTTTTATTTATGAATAGGCTGCTAAAGGTAAATTACTCATTATATATTGGAACCTTCCTGGTCACAGTACTGCTTTTTTTCTGCATTTTTGGCCCAATGCTCGCTCCGCACTCATTGACTTCGACGCTTGAAACGCAATATACAAATGGGAAAGTGCTGGCACCGCCCATGGAGCCTTTTGAATCAGGCTCTTACCCTCTGGGTACAGATAAATGGGGCTATGATCTAATGTCTATGATACTGAATGGGCTTCGATATACGGTCATTATAGCTGCTGCTGTAACCGCCATTAAAATGGTTTTTGGGACAATTATCGGCTTGTATATTGGAACCTGGAAAAAAACTCCCGGATGGATGATTGCTTTCGAAAATGCCTGGAGCTATGTCCCTCTTTTTTTAATTTTATATTTTTTTCTATCACCGATTAGCTTTAATAGCTCCTTGGAAACAAGCACACTTATTGGCTATTTCATTATAATAGCGTCGGTAGTCAGTATTCCCAGTATTGTTTCGTCAGTAAGACTTAAAACAGCCGAATTATATCAATCCGTTTATATTGATGCCGGAAGGGTACTTGGGGCAAACAAGCACCGCCTTATATGGAAGCATATCTTTCCGCAATTAAAGGAATCTTTTTTAGTCATGTTTATTCTGGAGATTGTCTATGTGATTGCTCTTATGGGGCAGCTTGCTCTCATGAATATATTTGTGGGCGGTACGATCATGAGATATGATCCGATCATTTATCTTTCTGTAACAAAAGAATTGGCAGGCCTTGTCGGCCAGGCAAGAGGGAATATTTATGGAAGCACCCATATCTTGCTTGTGCCATTAATCGTGCTTTTATATACAACCGCCTCCTTTAGCCTGCTTGCCAATGGGTTAAAGAATCGTTTTCAATCCAACTACCAGCGTACACCTTGGATTAAGACTGGGCATGAGCCCCAGGTGCTTCCAGCGAGAAAGCAGTATAATGCAAAGAGAGGTTTTTGGACGCTTTCCACTCCTAAAATCGCTCTGGGCGCGCTGGTAATTGCTTTCGCTGGCGCAGGTATTTATGTGACAGCTACAAAGGACGCGGATATAGGTGTCAAAAGCGGCAGCCAGGCTGAATATAACCTCGCTTTGAAAATGAATGCAAACGGGTCCTTCTCAGCTGATGCGGATATTCAATTAAAAAACAAATCAGATCAGGAATGGGAAGAACTTGTATTTTACTTTATCCCCAATGTCTTTAAAGAGGGACATCAATTCAAATCCGTTGAGGGACATTCCGAGTCAGAAATTAAAGAAGTGACCTTGAATGGGCAGAAAGCGAAGTATACATTAGAGGATGATACTTTAACAATCGCTGTCAGTGAAGGGATGACAGATAGAACTAAACACAGAGTAAGGATAAAGTATAGCTTTACAGTGCCTGAAAAAGGCAGCCGTTTTTCAAAGGTAAGCCCTAACTATTATCTTGCTCAGTGGTATCCAATGGCAGCGGTTTACCAAAATGGCAAGTGGAATAAAGAGCCTTATAAAGAGGGGCTGGAAACATATCATACCGGCTTCTCCGATTTCAAAGTTTCATATAAATTGCCTAATGGATATACATTTGTTTCAACTGCCGAAAAGGATCCTGAAGCGGAAAAGAACGAAGGAGCCGTTAAAGCAGAGAGAGTCAGGGACTTTTTCATTGCTGTCATGAAGGATATGGATATGTATGAAACGGAAGCTGAGGATGGTGTAAAAATCCGGTTATTTACGAGAAATAATCATGACAAAGATCCGGCTGCTTCTCTGGAACTCGCCCGTAAAGCACTGTCTTTTTATCAGGAGAACATAGGAGACTATCCCCATAACCAGCTCGATATTGTTCTGGATGAGGGCCAGTTTATGGAGTATCCCGGAATCGTAACCATCAACCCTTACATAGAGGATAAACGATTTTATGATATTTCCATTGTCCATGAAATTGCCCATCAATATTTTTATGGAGTGGTAGCTAATGATCCCTATCATCACGCATGGGTTGATGAAGGGATGACAGAGTTTGCCACATCCATGTATTATTATGCTAGTGAAAATCAGCCCGAACCGCAGGCGTTTGGAATCTCCCGTTATCGAATGGAGGCAATTGAGGAAGAAGGTCTTGGCAGGTAGTATTCTAATGTCCCGCTTGATCAGGTAGTACATACTGGCTTTATATATGGCCAGCCAACCCTGGAAATCTATAAGATGATCCAGGAAAAGTACAGGCAAAAGGGCGAAACACCTAAGGAAGTGGGTATGCAGTATCTATCCGATTATTATCAAAAGTTCCGTTATAAAGAGGTAGATACACAGGAATTTATCCGGTTTACCAAAGACTATTTCAGCGTTCCTACTGGCTATTTTAATAATTGGCTGGAAACTTCAAATAAAACAAGCAGTTAATTTATTGTCTGTTGAATGCGATTAATAATTAAATAGGTTAACACAAAAACAAGCAGTTTATCACTCTGCTTGTTTTTGTTTACCCAAACAATGTAAAAGAGCTCATTAGAAGAGGCTTCTTAGCCTCACTTTGGCAGTGGCCAGGTTCAGCTTTCATCAATAAGTATTCTTTTTCCCTGCTGTTTTGGCACTGTAATCTGCAGCAGTCCATTTTGGTAAACCGCTTTTACTTTTTTTTCATTTACCGGTTGTGGAAGGGGAATAGTACGGCTGGAACGCTGCAGGCTTTGCTGTCTTCTGAATATTTTTCTGTTCTCATCCTCTTCAGTTATCGTTTCAGCAGATTTAACAGAGATCGTAATATAATTGTCCAGAATATCGATGTGGATTTGTTCTTTATTTATTCCAGGGAGCTCTGCAGTAATGATATGTTCTTTCTCTGTTTCTGAAACATCTACATGGAAGGAAGAAGCAAAAGGGAAGGGGTTCTTAAAGAAATCATCCATCGTCTGCAGAAACCCTTTCACCGGCTTCTCGTGAAATAGCTGATTCATGGAATTCATTAAATCACCAAACGGCTCGTTTCGATCTCTATTTCTGTCTCTCTTTTTTGGTTCCTCCATAACATGCATCCCCTCTCATACAGGATTATTCATTTTATCGTATGCTGCCCATTGGGTGAATGTTCCTGAAGGAGCAGGCTATTGAAGGATAAAAAAACAGCTTGGATGCGGTCCTTAAAAAATCTCTTCGAATAGTTGGTCAGGTTTTATGATTAAATGCCCATCTTTATCTGTTTGAATTAATTTATCTTTTTTCATCTTTGTTAAAGTTCTGCTGACAGTTTCTCTTGTGGTGCCAATCATATTGGCAAGATCCTTATTGGTAAAATCGCCCTTGAGGATGAAGGATCCTTCTTCGATTTCCTGTCCGTGCATTTTCGCAAGTCGTACGAGCAGTTTAATTATTTGCTCATAAGTATTGTTTAAAATTTGTGCTTCTAGTCTTTCTTGCAGATCAACGATTTTTTCCCCAAGCACCTTAAATACTTTGATGCATAATTCAGGATTTTCAATGAGAACTTTCTCAAACTGAGCAATTGGAACTACAACAAGCTGGGCGTTTTCTAGTACTTCGGAAAAAGCAGGATATCCGCCCTTCCGGAAAAAACCTACATGCGGGAACATTTCGCCTTTGGTTAAAATCGCTACAATTTGCTCTTTTCCGTTAATATCACTTTTATATATCTTAACTCTGCCGTTATTAATAAAATAAACATTTTCCAAAGGATCATCCTGGAGAAAAACATGGCTTCCTTTTTTCCATTCCCTTGAAATTGAAATTTCAACAACTTTATCAAGTTCTTCATCGTTAAGCTCCCGAAAAAGTGAGAATTGAGAAAGAACTTTCTTAATTTCTGCTGCTTTCATAATTCACCTCGTACTTCCTATTCTAATAAGCTTATTGTAACAAAAAACATGAAGAAGGTTTATACCCATTTAAATTCTATAAACATACCAGTTTATTTTAATATACGGCCCATCACTCGCCTCGAATCGTCAGTCTATTTATGTCTTCAGTAAATTAGCATAAAATTCGACTTATAGATTTCCAGAAAAAGTTAAGGGGATTTACGATTTTCTACTGTTAGAACGAACATTTATTCGCTAGAATAGGGATAAGAGGTGAAAAAGATGAAAGTACGCAAAAATCTGCCTGAAATTATGAAGGAACTCATTTCTGAACAACAATACAAAGAAAATATTGTTCATTGGCATACAATTGAGGAAAAAGAAGCAAAAACAGCGGACCTTCCCGATGACATTCATCCATCGTTAAAGGACGCGTTGTTAAAGAGAGGAATTACAAGGCTTTATACTCACCAAAAAACCTCTTATCAAACCGCGTTGAAGGAGCAAAGTCTTGTAGCGGTTACACCGACTGCCTCAGGGAAAACGCTGTGCTATAACCTTCCTGTGCTTCAAACGATTGTTAATGACCCAAATGCCCGAGCTCTTTATATGTTTCCGACAAAAGCACTGGCACAGGATCAAAAAAGTGAAATCAATGAAATCATTCAGGAATCTGGATTGAATATAAATAGCTATACATATGATGGGGATACTCCAGCCAACATCCGCCAGAAAGTACGGAGAGCAGGCCATGTGGTCATTACAAATCCGGACATGCTGCATTCGGCAATTTTGCCACATCATACAAAATGGGTTTCCCTGTTTGAGAACCTTAAATACGTAGTAATTGACGAGCTTCATATTTATAGAGGCGTATTTGGAAGCCATGTGGCAAATGTAATTCGCCGCCTAAGGAGAATTTGCCGGTTCTATGGAAGCGATCCGATTTTTATTTGTACTTCTGCGACAATTGCAAACCCGCTTGAGCTTGCAGAGAAGCTTACAGAAAAGCCGGTCAAACTTGTCGATAATAATGGAGCCCCAAGCGGGAAAAAGCATTTTGTTTTTTACAATCCACCTATTGTCAATAAACCGTTGAATATCAGAAGGAGCGCCACCCTGGAAGCGAGAAAGCTGGCAGGTGAGCTCCTGAAAAACAAAATACAGACCATTGTGTTTGCAAGAAGCCGGGTAAGGGTCGAGATTCTTCTGTCCTATCTGCAGGAGCTTGTCAAACATAAGCTTGGCCCCAAAGCCATTCGAGGCTACAGGGGTGGCTATTTGCCAACCGAAAGGCGTCAAATTGAAAAGGGGCTCCGTTCAGGGGATATTTATGGAGTTGTAAGTACCAATGCACTTGAGCTTGGTGTGGATATAGGCCAGCTTCAGGTGTGTGTCATGACCGGATATCCAGGAACGATTGCCAGCTCCTGGCAGCAGGCAGGGCGTGCAGGGAGAAGACATGGCGAGTCCCTGGTCATCATGGTTGCAAGCTCCAGTCCGCTGGATCAATACGTCATTCAAAACCCTGATTACTTTTTTAATAAAAGCCCTGAGACTGCCCGAATAAACCCGGACAACCTCATTATTTTAGTGGATCATATCAAATGCGCAGCCTACGAGCTTCCATTTAACGCTGGAGAACGTTTTGGCACTTTTGAAACAGAAGAGGTTCTGGAATACCTGGCTGAGGAAAGAGTTCTCCATCAAAATGGCGATAAATATTACTGGATGAATGATTCTTTTCCAGCCCATAATATCAGCCTTCGTTCAGCTTCCCAGGAGAATGTAGTCATTATTGACCAGTCAGATGTTGCGAATCCAAAAGTAATTGGTGAAATGGATCGCTTTTCTGCTATGACACTCCTCCATGAAGAAGCGATCTATCTCCATCAGGGTACACAATTTCAAGTGGAAATGCTGGATTGGGAAGAGAAAAAAGCCTTCGTCCGCGAGGTAGATGTCGACTATTTCACAGATGCCAACCTGGCTGTTGAACTGAAGGTGCTTGAACAGGACAAATCAAGGATATCGTCCATAGGCGAAATAGGATTTGGAGATGTAAGTGTTGTGGCCATGGCTACAATCTTTAAAAAAATAAAGTTTGAAACCCATGAAAATATAGGATCTGGTCCGATAACTCTGCCTGAAGAGGAACTCCACACCAGCTCAACCTGGTTATCCTTAAAGGAAGCATCCTTAATGCTTAAACAGGATCGTCTCGAGCAGGGCCTTATTGGAACTGCGCATGCCCTCAAGCATATTGTTCCTCTGTTTGTTATGTGCGACCCTCAGGATGTCCATGTGGTACCTCAAGTAAAGGCTGCCCATAATGAAAAACCGACGATCTTTTTCTATGACCGGTACCCTGGCGGTGTGGGTTTAAGCGAAAAAATATTTGGTGGAATTGAACATATTATGCATGAAACCATGGAAATGGTCAGCAGATGTTCTTGTGAACATGGCTGCCCTTCATGTGTTGGTACGGATACATCCTCTGAAACAGCCAAAAAAGATGTTCTAAGGATCCTGGCTTCTTTTAAAAATGAAGAAAGTGGTATAGGTGATAACATTGTCCATTAAGAATAAGCTGAATAGGCTAAAAAACCACCTCGGCACTGACAATTGCAATATGCCTGCGCCTATTGAGAAAAAGGATTTAACTATAGATGTGCCTTATAAAGAGGTTTGGGAAAATCATGGCGTCTATCCATTTTATTTTGAAGATGCATATTGTCTTATAAGAGAAAAGGAATATAATCTTGATCAGATGCATGGTATTTATTCATTTGGTCAATTTGCAGCAGCAGTGGAGGCATGGAATTCTTCAAGTATCAGACACCCGCTGTCTGCCGCCGGCCATGATCCGGAAAATATTTTTTTCTTTGATACAGAGACAACAGGCTTGGGCGGAGGAGCCGGAAATTCTATATTCCTGCTCGGACAAGCCAGCCTTAAAGGAAATAAAATAAAATTAAAACAGCATATTCTCCCACACCCAGGTGCCGAGATTCCTTTATATAAAAGTTTTCTTGAAAGTATTGCTTATTCAACGATGGTGACCTACAACGGGAAGGCTTTCGACTGGCCCCAGGTTAAAACGAGGCATACCCTGATCAGGGAACATGTACCAAAGCTGCCTCCATTCGGGCATTTTGATTTATACCATGCTGCAAGGAGAATGTGGAAGCATAAGCTTGAAAGAATAAAGCTGGCTGCGGTTGAAAAGGATGTTTTAGGTATAGAGCGAGAAGATGATATACCTGGATTCCTCGCACCCATGATTTATTTTGATTTCGTTGAAAGGAAAAACCCTGAAGGCATGCTCGGGATAATTAAGCATAACGAAATTGATATTTTATCGCTAATCAGCTTATATACCCATCTTTCCTTTCAAATTTTGCGGCTTGATGCCAGGCAATCGCCCCGGGAGATTTTTGAAGTGGGTCGATGGCTTTCTTCATTGGGAGAATCGTCAGAAGCTAAAACAGCTTTCTGTAAAATTTCCAATGGTGATACCGAGGAAGCTAAAGAAGCGAGGTTTGCATTGGCATTTGAGCATAAGAAGCATAAAAACTGGACTGAAGCGGCCAGGCTATGGAAAGGTACTGCAGAAAGCGGCAGCCTGAAATCCAAGTTGATCTCTTGTATCGAGCTGGCTAAAATTTATGAGCACCGTTTGAAAGATATCGACCAAGCCATTATTTATGCAGAAAGAGCATTAGAGCTTTATGCAGATTTATCCGAAAAGCACACGGAGAGAATAAGTATGAAAGAGGAAGAGATTAAAAAGCGGCTTGAACGTCTCAATCGAAAAGTACCTAATGGTGGGTAAATATATTTGTAACAAAATTTTAATATTCCAGACAAAAAAATCCACTATTTCCTAGTTGTATGTACCTCTTGTAAGCGTTAAAATAAGTAGCTGTGTGGTACTTTTTTAGGAATAATATATAGTGAGGCTGGTAATATGTATAAAGCAATTTTAGTTTTATTCTTCCTTGTAATTTTCACTACAGCAATCGTCTTTTCCAACCTAAAAGACAGTTTTTACAGCATGCTCTAAACCAAAACCTATGAAACTATATAAAATTAGGTGTTTTCATTAGTACAAGATTCCCCTTTCTTACATAGGTTGTTAATGTAAATACAATTCAGAAAGGGGATCTTTACATGCATTGCAGACCAAGACCATCGCAGGTAATGCCTGCTGTTGTTCATCCGACAAAATGCTGTGTGACTCATTCGTTCCAAAACGTAGTGGTTCCGCACATTCATCCTACACATCATACACATGTAAACCACACCAATTATGAGAATCAGCATTCCTATCCTCATACTCAATCAGTTGTAAATCAGGTGACAACCTCTAATGTAAATATGGGGCCTAGACCTGGTGTAGCAGGAGCATATAGTCCAGGAATGGGACCAGGATTTGGAGGTCCGGGACCTGGAATGGGAATGGGACCTGGAATGGGAATGGGCCCTGGATACGGCGGTCCAGGAACAGGAGTAGCCGGAGCATCAACTGGCCCTGGAATGGGACCAAAGCAAGGGCCAAGTTTTTACGGAAGATAATGAACAAGGGCTATTTGCCCTTGTTTTTATATTGTCGTTCTGTATAAATCAATAAAGTATTCAAAACGATATTTTTTATTGGAAAAATGATCATCTTAACTGCATACTATAAGAAGAAACTTCTCTAGAGGAAACACCAGCACAAAATAGGGCATTATCAGTCAGTAATGCTTTAAGGAGTTTTGCAACTTGTCTAAAGTAGCAGTTGTTTCAGGGTATAAGCCATTTGAAGTGGGGATATTCAAAAACGACGATCCCGCTGTCGGCTACATAAAAACTGCAATAAAGAAAAGCCTGATTTCTTTGCTTGAAGATGGCCTTGAGTGGGTAATCATCAGCGGCCAGCTTGGGACAGAACTATGGGCTGCTGAAGTTGTTTTTGACCTGCAGCAGGAAGGGTATTCCGAACTGAAGCTTGCAGTCATAACTCCTTTCTTGGAGCAGGAGGCATCATGGAAGGATACGAATAAAGAATGGTATGAATCCATATTGGCTCAAGCTGATTTTGTTGAATCCGTAACCCGAAAACCATATGAAAACCCGCAGCAGTTCAGGCTTAAAAATCATTTTCTTGTTAATAAAAGCCATGTGCTTCTTCTCTTTTATGATTCTGAAAAAGAGGGCAGTCCTAAATATTTATATGAAACCGCAAAAAAATATCAGGAAGAAAATGAATATGAAATTAGACTAATCTCCTTTTTTGATTTACAATTGATTGTAGAAGAAGAACAATTGTCACAAAGGGATCTGTTTGAGTAAATTCATAAGTTAAATTGACAAATGTACCTATTTTTGAAAAAATAATCATGATGATTGGCGATATACCGAGGTGAGTGTAATGCTATCCGATAAAATTAAATTAACGGCAAAAGATATTTTGGAGAAAGAGTTTAAAACAGCTATGCGCGGTTATAAACCTGAGGATGTAGATAAATTCCTAGACTTGGTCATTAAAGACTACGAAGCATTCCATCAGGAAATTGAAGATCTTCAGCAGGAAAATATGAGATTAAAGAAGCAAGTTGAAGAAGCTTCACGCCGGCCTGCCGCTCAAACTGCCGGCACAACGAATTTTGACATTCTAAAAAGATTATCAAACCTGGAAAAGCATGTTTTTGGCAGTAAATTGTACGATTGACAGGAATTCTCAGCTTTTCCTATTTTAAACCATTGCTATTCCAGCAGAGATTTCATATAATAATCTTTGTGATCATTAATAGCGTTCGGGTAATCGCTGCAATATGTTTTCATATTGTAGAGGAAAGTCCATGCTCGCACAGGCTGAGATGCCTGTAGTGTTCGTGCCTAGCGAATTCATAAGCTAGGGCAGTTGGGCAGTTGCTCGGCTGACGGCAGGGAAAATGCCTAAGTCCTTTGGGATATGGCATGAATACCTTGAAAGTGCCACAGTGACGGAGCCTTTTTAGAAATGAAAAGGGTGGAACGAGGTAAACCCCACGAGCGAGAAACCCAAATGATGGTAGGGGCACTTTCCCTGAGGAATTGAACAACGGGAAGGACAGGCAAACGCCTGTAGATAGATGATTACCACCTGAGTACGAGACAATTGTCGCTTGCAGTACTACGGTACAAAACATGGCTTACAGAACGTTATTAGTGAGACAGTATGAGTGTTATAAATTCAAGCTCTCCTTTTTAAGGGGAGCTTTTTTAATTATTCTGTTGAATGAACATAGACTTACATATAGCCTAATGTGTACCATTAGCTTTGCAAATGCATCAAAGAAACGAGAACAATAACGTTGTGTCACCTCAAGCTGATTATACGTTTCAGCATGGGGGAATGGGTCAATGGGTCAATCACATTACTGAATGGGTAGATAAAAGGAAGAAATCATCATTAGACTCAAGGCTCAACTGCAACGATCCGGTAAACAAATGCGAATCCCTCTAATCCGTATGCCCCACTGCCGGCACCAGCTGCCTCCGTTGCGGCCACGCGAATAAACATATATACTTTATGTGATAATCACATATGCTAAAACCATTTAAATGTACATATCAGAATGAATAATTTTTTAAGTAAGGGTGAAATTATGTCAAAATATGATTTAATTGCAACGACTGCAATGGGTCTTGAAGCTCTGGCAGCGAAAGAAGTAAGAGATCTTGGATATGAATGTGAAGTTGAAAACGGGAGGATTACTTATAAAGGTGATGAAACCGCTATTGTCCGCTCTAACTTATGGTTAAGGACTGCAGACAGGATCCGGATAAAAGTAGGCGAGTTCAAAGCAACAAGTTTTGATGAGCTATTTGAAAAAACAAAATCTCTGCCTTGGGAAAATTACTTGCCAGAAAATGCCGAGTTCCCCGTTTCAGGGAAATCTGTAAAATCCAAATTATTCTCTGTTTCTGATTGTCAGGCCATTGTTAAGAAAGCAATTGTGGAACGGATGAGAACGAAATATAAAAAAACGGGATGGCTTGAAGAAAATGGACCTCTATTTAAAATAGAAGTGGCACTTCATAAGGATGTAGCGTTATTGACCATCGATGCCAGCGGAAGCGGCTTGCACAAACGAGGATATCGTGCTGGCCAGGGTGAAGCGCCGCTGAAGGAAACTCTTGCTGCCGCATTAGTGATGCTGACAAATTGGACGCCGGACAAGCCTTTCGTTGATCCCTTCTGCGGATCAGGTACGATTCCAATTGAAGCTGCATTGATCGGTCAAAATATTGCACCAGGATTTAATCGTGAATTTATATCGGAAGCATGGCACTGGATTCCTGAAAAAGTCTGGGAGGATGCCAGAAATGAAGCTGAAGATGTGGCAAATTATGATCAGCCTCTGGATATCGCCGGAGCAGATATTGATCACAGAATGGTGAAAATAGCTGAAGAGAATGCCTTTGAAGCCGGCCTGGGAGAACTCATTAATTTTAAACAAATGCAGGTAAGAGATTTTACGACCACTAAGGGATACGGAGTGATTGTCGGAAATCCACCCTACGGTGAAAGACTTGGAGAGAAGGCGGCAGTGCAGAGAATGTATGCCGAAATGGGCAAAGCTTTTGCCCCTCTTGATACATGGTCAATCTATATCTTGACCTCTGATGAAGAATTTGAGACTCATTTTGGAAAACCTGCAACAAAGAAACGCAAGCTCTTTAACGGTTTTATCCGTACTGATTATTATCAGTATTGGGGTAAAAGGCCGCCAAGAAACAAATAAGCATAAAACCTCCTGTTTATGAATAGACTATACTTATCTAATTCTGTCAGGAGGGATGGCAATGAAGCATTCTAATATTGATTTTCATAAAATTTCACAGGCACTGAACGGAACGATGGAAGCAATTCAAGGAGAAGGTGATTCTTCGGCTGAGGCTCTTGAGAGTCTTAGAAATGCGCAGGACGAACTGCAGCAGGCATTGTCATTTTCGATGTCTCGCATTAACTAAAGAATTTAACATGAAGGAGCGGCAGGGGCTGGTTGTAAAAGCACCCCTGCTTTTTTGTGAATTTCCGGCGGCGAGGTGCCCACAACCTAGAAATGACATTATTCTTGACAGTTGCCATAATTGCGATAGAATTGTATGATGTTCATTTGTTTATAAACAGCAAAAAATTGAAATAATGAGATAACCGCAATAACGGCGTCTGCAATTTAAGACGCTTTAACTTTTTATTTACGGAGGGGTATCATGTCTAACCGAATGCCTTTTGCCGTGTCCAAGAGCGAATCTTTTTACGAGAAGTTAAGCGAGTGGATCGGGGATGTTTTTTACGATATATTGCCTGAAGCAGGTTTTGAAATACGGGATGAACAAATATTTATGGCTTTTCAGCTTGAAAAAGCTTTTAAAGACAAGAAGGTTATTTTTGCAGAGGCTGGTGTAGGAACCGGCAAGACGATTGTTTATTTGCTGTATGCAATCAGCTATGCAAGGTACATAAATAAGCCTGCAATTATCGCATGTGCGGATGAAACATTGATCGAGCAGCTTGTTAAAAAGGAAGGCGATATTGCTAAGCTTGAAAAGGCATTGGGCTTGAATATCGATGTAAGGCTGGCTAAATCGCGCGATCAATACTTATGCTTAAATAAGCTGGACAAGCTTGTGGCAAACGATGTACATGATCATTACAACGGCATCTTTGATGAGCTTCCTGACTTTGTCCAAACTGGTTCCTCTATGCAAAAATTTGAAAGGTATGGTGATCGAAAGGATTATCCAGACTTGCCGGATGAGCATTGGGCAAATGTTGCATGGGACTCAATCCAGGATTGTTTTACGTGTGAAAAACGCCATCGCTGCGGCCAAACCTTGCATCGGGAATATTACCGGAGTGCAAAGGACTTGATTATTTGTTCACATGATTTTTATATGGAACACATTTGGACAAAGGAATCAAGAAAACGGGAAGGACAGCTCCCTCTGCTTCCTGAAAGCTCTTGTGTTGTTTTCGATGAGGGCCACTTGCTGGAATATGCCTCCCAGAAGGCGCTGACATATCGGTTCACTGAGCAAATACTTGAATCTCTGTTAACAAGGCTGATGGCGAATGATGTGCGGGAAAAAACCCTGAATATCATTGAAGATGCTATTTACCAGAATGAGCATTTCTTCTTAACGCTTGCACTGTCTGCTTCCGCAGAAACAGGCTCAGACAAGAAGGCCATTGAAAAAACGGGCGATGTCATGCGAGAAGGAAGAAAGCTGCAGGATTTAATAAGCAGACTTGAAGAGGAACTGGTTTTTGAAAGTGAAATGTATGTCATTAACGACTATGATTTAAAAATCGTCGAAGAATACCTTGAGCAAATCTCTTACTCACTGTCTCTGTTCCTTAAAGATTTAAAGGGAATTACTTGGTTTGAAGACCATAATGGTGAAAGAACATTGGTAATCATGCCTAGAATGGTCGAGGATATTATGAGGGAGGAAGTTTTTTCACAGAACAAGCCTTTTGTTTTCTCATCGGCAACATTGTCTGAAGATAAATCTTTTGATTATATGGCCAAAAGTCTTGGTGTGGATGAATATTTATCCTTCACAGTAGAATCTCCGTTTGACTATGAAGAAAACATGTCCATTTGCATGCCGGAATTTGCAAAGGATGATACAGCTGCAAAAATGGAATATACCATTGGGCAAATCAGGCGATCTGAAGGACGGGCTTTGGTGCTGTTCACAAACCGTTCAGATTTGGCTGGATTTAAAGCTTATGCTGCCGGTAAAATGGATGTCCCGTTCTTTTTCGAAGGAGATGCGGAAATCAGTACACTGGTGTCAAACTTCCAAAATGACGAGCAATCTGTTCTATGCTCCGTTAACTTATGGGAAGGTCTCGACATACCGGGAAGATCTCTGGAAAACGTGATTATTTTTGGCCTGCCGTTCCCTCCGCATGATCCGGTCTTTACTGCAAAGAGAGAAGGCGCAGCCGATCCATTCAGGGAGGTTGATCTGCCGTATATGATCTTGAGACTAAGACAAGGAATTGGCCGATTAATCAGAACCCATGAAGATAAAGGAACTGTTCATATTTTAGTAAAGGAAAATGAAAAACCCGAAGTGCTTGAGATGATTAAAAAGGTTTTACCGACGAAAGCTTCCTTAAGCAAACAGATATAAAATGAAAAGTGCCCAAAAAATGATTGGGCACTTTTTTTCACTTTATCCCCTTAAGAGTCTATTTCCTTCAGCTGTCATATTTTCAGGTGTCCATGCAGGCTCCCAGACAAGATTAACATCTACAGAAGAAAATTCCTTTAGCTCTTCGATACAGTATTTTACGCCGCTGACTATACTGTCATGTAGCGGGCAGCCAGGTGTTGTTAGGGTCATCGTTATTAATGCTTTGCCTTCTTCGGGGAAGTCGACATCATAAATGAGCCCCAAATCAACTACGTTTATATTAAGCTCCGGATCCATTACTCTTTTTAAGTTAGTTAGCACTAATTCTTTTAAGTTCATGGAAATCTCCTCCTATTTTTTAATAACTGTTATGATCAAATAATTGAAACTAAGGCATGCACCTAACACCATCATCTGGCCAGTAAAGAATAAGCCGTTATTTTCAAATATGATGGAAGCCATCACACCGAAGACACCAAGGATAAGAATAGAAAGAACTGGGATCGAGGATTTGTCATCCATCATATCTTTTAGTGAAGGTACACTCCGTTTACCGATTTCCTTGCTGTATTTCCATGTCCACCATAGGAAAGGAACAATTTTAAATAGATAGCCGAAGATGCTTAAGGCCACCCACAGCATCAGGTAGGCAAAAATTAAGAATCCTGCAGTGTTTTCAAAATTGCCAAAAAGCGAGTTTGCGAATGCTGCATAGTGAATCATTAATCCGGCAGGAATGGCAAGCAGAGCAAACCGGAAAGAATAATCAAGTTTCTTCTTGATTCTTTTCTTTAAAATTTGCAGCATATGCCAGGAAAAGAAAGTGAAGCCGCCCGCAAGAATGAGCAACCCTGCTGTGAAAAGCAAATTCTGTTCTGCGAATAATGAGATTAATGACAGTGCCAAACCCGCTCCATAAAAGGCAAAAACATATTTGGCCGGCTTCATGCTATAACCATGAGACAAGGAAAACATCGAAACCATTTTATAGGAAAAACCAAAGATTAATAGTGTAAACCAGCCTGCTGTTCCAAGAAGCAAATGGCTTTTAAAGATCGCTTGATAGTGATCAGAAGCAAAGCCGGTCTTCATGCTGATTATCATCATGATGCCCATTAAAATGGTGGTGAACAAACTGGCCAGGGCGGTTCCCACAAAAAGCGTCAGTACATTGGGCTTTGCTTGTTTTTTTAATGTCATCAGCATTTGCAGCAGGAACATCATAATCCCTGTTAATGTAATAAGGCCAGGCAGCAGGGCATCCTGCGGGCTGTAAAAGAGAACATGGGCAAAATACAGGATGCCAAAAGCTGTTACTCCGAATTGGATGAACCCGAATTTTTCATTCCATATTGGTGTAAGAAAGGCCACCGGTACAAGCTGATACATGGCTCCCATTGCCGCCATTAACGCCCATCCCAGTACAAATAGGTGGGCAGCCGACCAGATTCCCGGTACTCTGAATTGGCCATTAATAATGAAGTCTCCCTGAAGAAAAATAAGGGAAAGGGATCCTATTAAACTAAACATGCTGAATAATATAAATGAAAAAGGGAGTTTAATATTTGTTTCATTTTTTGTATTTGGAAGCAATGGGATCACCTGCTTATTTCGTAATTTCTATTAAAAAACTTCCATCATTTTGCTCAGTGGTTTCGTGCTTGTAACCCAGTTTCTCCAGCTGTTCATAAAGAAACATTGGACGTCTATCATTAATAATTGACAAGGTTTCACCGCAGGAAAGGCCTTCAAGGGCAGCAAGAGTCCTCATCATTGGCTGTGGAGGTTCAAGTCCCCGGTTATCCAGCTTCATTATGATTCACCTCTTTTGGTAAAAGTTATTTTCCAATGCTTTTTTTCAATCTCTTCAGACTTGTGATCAAAGCCCTTTGCTTTTAACACTCCAAATAGAGGCACAGGCTTAAATGGGGCATGAAGAATAAAAACATCATTCGCATCAAGATCTGTAATGGCAGACATTATTTTCTGAAAGGGTTCAAGCTTATTTTTTAAATCCTCCCGCACATCAAGCTCAACTATTTTGTTCTCCATTATTCTTCCTCCTTATAAAAAATTCCTAAATAATCTGATCTTTCAGCTGGCTGCGGTCGATTAAGAAATAACCTGATTCGTCAGTAGCAAGATAGCCCTTTTTCTTTAAATGGTTGATGGTTCTGCTTACAGTTTCTCTCGAAGTGCCAATCATGTTGGCAAGTTCTCTGTTTGTAAAGTGGGTTGTGATTTTATAGACCTCATCTGCTTTTACACCATTGGTTTTGCAAAGTCTTAATAAAAGCATGATGATTTGTTCATGTGTATTATGGAGAATTTGTTCCTCAAGCCGGTTCTGCAAATCGATTATTTTTTCACCGAGTACTTTAAAGAGCTTGATGCAAAGTTCCGGGTAAGAAATCAGAATTTGTTCAAAGCGGTCAATCGGAATTGCAATCAGCTGTGCTTCCTCCATTATTTCTGCATGTGCAGGGTATAGGCCCTTTCTGAAGAAGCCTGCATGCGGAAACATCTCACCAGCTTCCAGAACCGACACAATTTGTTCCCTCCCGGAAAAATCAGTTTTATAAATCTTGACTTTGCCTGAATGAATGAAAAATACACGATCAATGGGATCCCCCTGCATAAATACATACATCTTTTGCTTATAGAAACGAGTCTGGGCTATCTCAACGATTGGCGCCAGCTCCTCTTTATTGAGTTCTTTAAATAAAGGAACACTGCCTATCCTCTTTTCGATTTCCTCTTTTCTCAATTAGATCACCTTCCAGTGCAATTATTCGTCTATTTGCTCTCAGTTTAACAGCTCCAGCTACTGAAATAAGTGACCTGCATCATATAGGAAGAAATTTTATGATTCTCATTCTCATAGTGTGAAAAATCACAGCCTGATCATGAGGTGGCTCACAAAAACACTTTTTAAAGAGTATTAGAATCAAAGCGTACTCAAACAGAAAGGAAGCGAGAGCAATGGAAGTCAATCGCGGAACACCTATTAATAAAGTGGTGAAAAGAAATAAAAATGCACTATTAAAATCCATTCTTATTTTCACCATAATTGCCAGCTTTACAGTTCTTTTAATGGGAGGCTATTGGATTTTCAAGGAGCAGGCCCCGCGGCCGCTTGAGGTAACAAATGAAAAAGGAGAAATTATTCTTACAAAGGAAACGATAATGGGAGGCCAGGCGGTTTTCCAAAAGTACGGGTTGATGGATTATGGTACCGTGCTTGGCCATGGATCCTATATGGGACCTGATTATACAGCTGAAGCCTTAACGGTATACACCAAGGGCATGCAGGATTTTAGAGCTGAAGAAAAGTATGGAAAGCCATTTGACGAGATTTCAGGTGAGGAACAAACCGTAATAAGGGATCTTGTAAAAACGGAAATGCGGGAAAATAGATATGACCCTGATTCAGATACAATGGTGATAACTGATGCACAGGTTTATGGGTATGAAAAAGTAGGAGAGTTCTATCGAAAAGTATTTACAGAGGGTGACGGCTGGGGATTAAAAGCGGAATTAATCAAAGAAGAACATATGCCAACTGAAGGCAGAGCTTATGTTGCTTCAGGAGACCAAATACAGCAGATTTCTGATTTCTTCTTCTGGACAGCATGGCTTTCCAGCACAGAACGCTTGAATGATGATATTACTTATACGAATAACTGGCCTTACTATGAGGATGCGGGCAATGAAATGTCCTTCTCTGCTATTTGGTGGAGCGGAGCAAGTGTTACAGTACTGATCCTGTTTGTCGGTATTATTCTGTTTGTATTCTACCGCTATCATTTGGGAATGGAAGAGGCATATAAAGACGGAAACTTCCCTCGCATTGATTTAGCGAAACTGCCGGTAACTTCTTCTCAATTAAAATCCGGTAAATATTTCTTAATTGTTACTGTTCTATTTTTTGTCCAGGCTATGTTCGGTGCGTTGCTTGCACACTATTATGTTGAACCTGACAGCTTCTTTGGCATTAAGTGGATCCATGATATTCTGCCATTCAATATTGCGAAAGGCTACCATCTGCAGCTTGCTATCTTCTGGATTGCAACAGCATGGCTCGGAATGGGAATTTTTGTGGCACCATTGGTAGGCGGACATGAACCGAAAAAGCAAGGCCTTCTTGTTGATATCCTGTTCTGGGCACTTGTAGTTCTGGTTGGCGGAAGTATGATAGGCCAATGGCTTGGAGCAAATGGATACTTAGGAAACAAATGGTTCCTGCTCGGACATCAGGGCTGGGAATATTTAGAGCTTGGCCGTCTGTGGCAGGGGGTTCTGGCTGCGGGAATGTTAATCTGGCTGTTCATTGTATACCGTGGAATAAAGAGCGGTTTAAAGCGGGAGAATGATAAAGGCGGCTTAATTCACTTATTATTCTACTCAGCAATAGCTGTACCATTCTTCTACCTGTTCGCGTTTTTAATGAATCCTGACACAAGCTTTACCTTTGCCGATTACTGGCGCTGGTGGATCATACACCTTTGGGTAGAAGGTATTTTTGAGGTGTTCGCTGTAGTAGTTATTGGATTCCTGTTAGTACAAATGAAGCTTGTCACTAAGAGCTCTACTGTTAAAGCTCTTTACTTCCAGCTGATCCTGCTTCTTGGAAGCGGAGTTATTGGCATAGGACATCATTACTATTATAATGGCTCCTCTGAAATTTGGATCGGATTGGGAGCTGTATTCTCAGCACTTGAAGTTATACCGTTGACTCTGCTGATCCTTGAAGCATATGACCAATATAAAATGATGAGAGATGGCGGTGTGGACTTCCCTTATAAAGCTACATTCTGGTTCTTGATTTCAGTAGCGATCTGGAACCTGGTTGGAGCCGGAGTATTGGGCTTCCTGATTAACTTGCCTGCTGTCAGCTTCCTTGAGCACGGACAATTCCTAACCCCGGCGCATGGTCACGGAGCTATGATGGGTGTATACGGCATGTTTGCCATTGCAGTATTGCTTTATTCTTTACGAAATATTGTCAAACCGGAAAAATGGAACGACAAATGGCTCAAGTTCAGCTGCATTATGCTGAATGTGGGGCTTGCAGGAATGGTTTTCGCTTCCCTGCTTCCTGTCGGATTCCTGCAAATGAAAGAAGCGTATGTGAACGGTTATGCAGCTTCCCGTTCAGCAGACTTCTTAAAGCAGGATATTATTCAATCATTATTAACTTTAAGATCCGTACCGGATACCATCTTCCTGGTAGGTGTTGTCGCACTAGTGCTTTTCTCAATAAAAGCTATGTTCAACCTGCGAAAAGTGACTCATAAGGAAATTGAACCTCTTCCTGTTAGAGACCTTAGCACAGATGATGATGAATAAGAAAAGCGTAGGCGCCCTTGCCCATCGACGGAGCGTGGTGGACTGAGCCGAGTGAGATAAAGGAAACACGAAGAGCGGTAGCGATTCGATGTTGACTTACCGTGGGCGAGGTGAGGGAAGCACGTCGAGTCGATAGGGCGCCGAAGCTAGACAGTTATCAAAGTTTAAAGATATTAATTCTGTTATAAGCTAAATGAAAATCCGCAGATAGTCACTCTGCGGATTTTTTCCTTTCCTCTGAACAATCAAAACAGATGGTTTCATGATTTTCGTTGTAAACCCCGTTGAAAAAGCCGTCCAGGCAATATAGCTGCTTACCGCATACGCAGCAGCTGCCCACCAATTCTTTCATATTCCATTCACTCCTGACTTTTTAAGATTAATGTGCTGTTTTTCTTAAAATAAAGGTACATGGCACAAACAGTAAATAGTAAGACTATTGCAGCTATAGCAAAACCAGCTCTAAATGATACACCCAATAAGCCTAAAAAGGTGGAGCCCGCTACAACACCTAAAGAAAAGAATGCATAAAAGAGGCCAAATGCCTTTCCTCTTGTTTTTTCTGTCGTATTTTTTGCGATAAGCGCATTAATTGAAGGGAAAAGAAGCGCGAACCCAGTACCATATAGGACCATACATAAAAACATAAAGGTAAGTGAAGATGCTGAACTTAGAAGTACAAGTGCCATGCCAATAATAATCATGCCTGTCAGCATTGTGTTTTGGTGCTTGTACTTATCGAAGATTTTATTGATAGGCAAAATAAATATAAGGATAGCGGTCATTCCAAAGGTGCTTAACAAAATACCGCTGAAAATAGAATTAAATTGCAGATGCTCAACCTGTAATGGCAGCAGATAGGCAAGTGTTCCCTGTGCAAACATAAGCGAAAAAGCTCCGGCATAGCTTATAGAAAGCAACGGATTCTTCATTAAAGGCAACAGCCTCTCTGAATGGACATCTGTCCGCTTTGCTTCTTTATTTCGCCTATTTGTCAAAAAAGTGAAAGCAAATACAGAGCTGCTGATCATTGTTGCGGCAATTATTAAAAATACGTAATCTACGCTGTATTTGGAGGCGACGACAGCACCAAATGCAGGCCCCATTATGGCTGAACTTCCAACCGCCGCACCTGATAATGCCATCGATTTGCCTTGTTTATTAGACTTTCCGCGGTTGGCAATGACTGTGAATGCTGCTGGAACGAGAAAGCCTCCAAACAGGCCATGGAGAAATCTGATGGCAACTAATTGAAGTGGTGTACTGACAAGAGTGTACAGCACCAAAATGGATCCGGTTAATGCAAGTCCCGATACCAAAACACTTTTTGCGCCTCTTTTATCTATCCAGTAACCGGCCAGAATATTGCCGATCATATTGGAAAAAGAATACATACCGACAATTAATCCAATAAAAGCTGGTGACGGATTGATGGACTTGGCAAAGGGGCTCATGATGGGCAGCTGTGAAAATGTATCTATAAAAGCCACAATTACAATAAAGAAAATAAAATATCTCATACTGACTCTCTTTCTCGGAATAGTTCACTTTACACCATTATAACTCTTTAACTGGAAGGTTAAAAAGAAAAACGGTAAATATCATAGGATAGCTGTGATGCGGTTCACTAATCTTTTTGACCTGCTCCATTAAAATTAATGTGTAAAGTAAAAGAATAGGAGGGAGATAGAAATGAGAGAATTTGCCCGCACAGTCATTGCGCCTGACTATCCGCCGAAAGAAAAACATCCAGTTATTTTCAGCACCTTTGATTCTTTAAAGGACGGAGAATTTATGCAGATTGTAAATGATCACGATCCGCGTCCTCTGCGGTATCAGTTTATGATGGAACGAGAAGATCAATTCACCTGGGAGTATATTGAAGAGGGACCGGAAACATGGAGAGTAGCAATAGGCAAAAAATAAAAACAAATTAATAAATGCATTCCTCGGAAAAACAGGCACCAGCTAAAACGGTGCCTGTTTTTCTTACGGCAGATTAGCTGAGTACCGCAGAAATTTAAGAATTAAAGAAATTGAAAATGGAGACTGCCTTTTCAGAAAAATATGATAAAATGATTTTGTATAAGATTTCAGAGGGGGAAAAATTGTGACAGAAGCACTAAAAGAGACAGAACTCCAATTTATGGATTATGTAAAAAAAATGACTGCATATAATGAAGCATTATCCTTAATGTTTTGGGATCTTCGCACAGGTGCACCGAAACAGGGAGTGGAACAGCGCTCTGAGGTAATCGGAATGATTTCATCAGAAGTGTTCAGAATGTCTACCTCAGAGGAAATGGCAGCTTACATAGCAAAACTTTCAGGCAAGGAAATTTCGGAAGTGACCTTAAAGACCTTGGAAGAATGCAAACAAGATTACGATCGGAACAAAAAAATACCTGCAGAAGAATACAAGGAGTATGTCATTCTTCAGTCCAAAGCGGAAAGCATCTGGGAAGAAGCAAAGGAGAAATCAGATTTTGATATGTTCCGCCCCTACCTGGAAAAGCTTGTAGAAATGAATAAACGTTTCGTTGGTTATTGGGGATATGAAGGAAACAAATATAATACACTACTGGACATGTATGAACCTGGAGTTACAGTTGAAACGCTTGATCAGGTTTTCAGACAATTACGTGAAAAAATTGTACCGCTTGTCCAGCAAACTTCACAATCTCATAACAAGCCGGAAACAAGCTTTTTATTTGAACGTTTCTCTAAGGATATGCAGCGGGGCTTCAGCCTTGAAATTCTTGAGCAAATGGGCTATAACTTCAAAGCAGGGCGTCTGGATGAAACAGTCCATCCGTTTGCCATTGGCTTAAACCCTGGCGATGTCCGTGTTACGACAAAGTATGATGAAGAGGACTTCCGTACAGCTGTATTTGGCACAATTCATGAAGGCGGCCATGCGTTATATGAGCAGAACATTTCTGCTGATTTAGTGGGCACGCCATTATGCTCAGGAACATCAATGGGAATCCATGAATCTCAGTCTCTATTCTATGAAAACTTTGTCGGACGACACTATTCATTCTGGAAGAAGAATTATCAACTCCTTAAAGATTATGCCAGCGGACAATTTGATGAAGTGTCACTGGATGAGTTCTATCGCGCGATCAATGAATCCAAGCCATCCTTAATCCGAATTGAAGCAGATGAATTAACGTATCCGCTTCATATCATTATCCGTTATGAAATTGAAAAAGGCTTGTTCAATGACGAGATTGAAGTCAAAGATCTTCCTAAGATCTGGAATGAAAAGTATGAACAATACCTTGGTGTGAAGCCTGAAAATGATGCTCAGGGCGTCCTTCAGGATGTTCACTGGGCAGGCGGAAGCTTCGGCTATTTCCCTTCTTATGCTCTCGGCTATATGTATGCAGCGCAGCTTAAAACTAACATGTTAAAGGATTTGCCCGACTATGATAAACTCCTTGAAGAAGGAAACCTGCTTCCAATCAAGGAATGGTTTACAAAAAATGTACACCAGTACGGCAAAATGAAAAAACCGCTTGAAATTTTAAATGATGTAACCGGCGAAGGCCTTAATGCACAATATCTGATTGACTACCTGTATGATAAATACGGTAAGGTGTACCAATTAAACTAAACATAACCTCTGGAAATAAGGCTATCATTAAGCTAATGTTGTTTGGAGTGGAAACTTAATTACACAAGTCAAACAGGGACAAAAATAATTAAGAGGGTGGCGCTAGTGCCATCCTCTTCATTTCATGGAGAGAAAAAATGATGAAGAGACTATTCCCATATGTAATGATTGCCTTTGGAGCAAGCCTTTGGGGGATTATTGCCATTTTCGTTAAAGGATTGGGGGAATACGGATTTACAGCTATGGAAATTGTGGCAATAAGGGTCATCTCTGCTGCGATTTTTCTAATTGTGATTGGCTTCGCACGCTTTAGAAACCAGTTAAAGCTGAAAACCCCGGTGGATATTCGGCTCTTTGCAGGCACCGGTATATTAAGCATTGTATTTTTTAATTATTGTTACTTTACAACAATAAATCAGATCAATGTTTCGATGGCGGTCATTCTGCTCTATACTGCTCCTGCATTTGTTACTGTGCTGTCCTTCCTGTTTTTAAAAGAAAAGGTGGATATAAAAAAAATTGCCGCAGTGGCTGGGACCATTATGGGCTGTATTTTGATTGCAGGCATGACGGCAGGAGACAGCAAAATTACCTTCCTGGGAATCTTAACTGGGTTAGGATCAGGTATCGGTTATGCCCTTTATACCATATTCGGAAAATTTGCTTTGAAAAAGTACCATCCATTCACTGTAACGCTATATACTTTTCTTGTTGCAGCGGCAGCTCTTATTCCGGTGACCCGTTTATGGAAGAAAGCTGAACTGTTTCTAACGGCAGATGTTTTGCTGCTTAGCATAGGCTTGGGTCTGGTTCCAACTGTTCTGGCCTACTTTGTTTACACTTGGGGGCTGGAACAGACTGAAGGAAGCAAAGCAGCAGTTATTGCAACAGTGGAACCGGTAGTTGCAATGCTATTGGGCGTTTCTCTTTATGGTGAGAGCCTCGGTATCATACAAGTTGCCGGTGCGCTTTTAATACTTAGCTCGGTTGTTATTGTAAACCTACCTTCTAAAAGAAAAAATAATGGCATTTTTTCCGAGTCGCAAAAACTGGAACATTAAAAAATCTCCGTCCCTTAGGGAACGGAGATTTTTTTTATACTCTTTGCTATTTACCAGAGCTTATATCCTTTGGCACCTGGAGGAGCATTTTGAATTAAGTCAATAAATGGAATGGTGTAAGCAAACAAAATCAGTACAAATGTAATTCCAAGCCATAGTTTCCAATTTTCAAATACCATTGGAGCTTTTTCAGTTTCTTCTGCAGGTTCTCCGACAGGAAACTCCTGTTCTCCTTTAGGTGCAAAGAAAGCCAGATTGATAAAGATGTAAAGCATTAAAATGATGCCAAGGAACAGGATGGAACCGCCAATCGCCTGGGCAACTTGATAAGGAATCCATTCTGCTGCCTGTGCTGCTCCGCCATATTCGGAGTAAGAAGAACGGCGTGGAGCGCCAAGCAATCCGGCAGCATGCATGGCACCTGACATGAAAGTCATGCCTATGGACCAGATGACAGCCTGTATGATGCCTAATTTATTCATAGCTTTTGTTAATTTACGTCCAGTCAAATGCGGAATAAGCCAATAGGATATTCCAAAGAATGTTAATACGACAGATGTTGCCACAGTTAAATGGAAGTGTCCTGTAACCCAGATCGTATTATGGACTACCTGGTTCATCTGGTGGGAGGCATTAACGATACCGCCGGCACCAGCAGGGATGAATGTTACCATACCAATGAAGGGAACGACAAAGCGTGCATCGCCCCAAGGCAGCTTCTTCAGCCAGCCGAATAATCCTGTTGCTCCTTTTGCACGTCCGAAGCTTTCAAACGTTGCAAATAGGGAAAAGGCAGTCATAAGAGACGGAATCACAACAAGGAATGTTAAAATAACCTGTAAAAACTTCCATGCCGGATCAATTCCCGGCTCCATTAATTGATGGTGGAAACCAACAGGGATGGAGAACAGCAGGAATAATATAAAAGACATACGTGCCAAAGAATCTGAGAAAATCTTTCCGCCAATAACTTTCGGGATAACAACATACCAGGCCATATAAGCAGGCAATAGCCAGAAATATACAAGCGGATGTCCGAAGTACCAGAATAGTGTACGGCTTACTCCGATATTAACTGTTTCAACAAGGCCCAAAGACCAAGGCAGCAATTGAAATAGCACAGTTGAAGCAACACCTATTGTTGCGACGATCCACATCATCGTATTAACAAGTGACATAAATGTTAGGAGAGGGCTCGGCTGTCCTGGATTTTTTCTTCTCCATTCAGCATATTTCATGATAATAGCCGCGCCATCAACCCAGCTTCCCACAATGACCAGTGTCAGGCCGATATAATACAATGCATGTGCCTGAAGCGGTGCATAGAAGGTATAAAGCACAGTTGCTTCATTTAAGAGAATCATCGTTGCAGCAAGTACAGTTCCTGCTGTCATCAGCCAAAAGCCGACCCACCCTGTTATGCGCTGCCGATTCGTAAAAGTGCCTGATGTTTTGCTGGTTGCAGCGAGCTGGAAGCCCATAATAAAAAATGTAGTAAGTACAAGTCCTAAAACAACACCATGAACAGTCAGAATTTGATAATAGCCGATTCCGGAAGGGAGTTCGAATTTTCCTGAACGAACGAGTGTCTGTAATAAACCTGCCAATCCGCCTATTGCCAATGCAGTAAATGCAACAAAAAAGTGAGCCATTGCCAATTTGCCGTCACGACGGTCCACCTTAAGGTTAGCTGTAGGGTTTAACATTACTTCACCACCTCAATTTTAGACGACATCATGTGGTGTCCAACACCGCAATATTCATTACAAACAATTAAGTATTCACCAGTTTTATCAAATGTTGTAATATGTTCACTGATATATCCAGGCTCAAGCATCATATTGATATTCGAACCTGCAACTTCAAATCCGTGAACAACATCCTTTGTTGTAGCAATTATTTTTACTTTTGCTCCATAAGGAACCTCAACGGAAGCGGGATTATAGGAAAATGCGGATGCTACAAAAACCAATTCATAATCCCAGTCTTTACCCTCAACTTTTTTCAATCCCGGCTCATTAAATGGAGCTGTTGCATCAACCTTTTCAGGGTCGATTGTTGCCAAACAGCTTGGCGGCTGGTTTCCAAGATAAAATGCGCTGACACCCAATACTGTTAAAAAGACCAAAAGCGATCCAATTCCAAAAATGAGCCAGGCTTTTTCGAATTTATGCATATGCATGGCTTTATTTCCCCTTTCTATCTTTTAAAAGCGACTGACAAATAATAAGTAAACGCCTACCCACGTAATTACTAGGAAGAATCCTAATAAGAAAACGGAAGCTAACGTTCCCTTTAAGGAAGAGCTATCCTCTATTTCAGTTTTTGTTTTGCGGCTGAGTTCCGTTTTCGCCATTTTCTTTCACTCCCTTCGGAAATTTGGAAAAAGTAAATGATTACATTTTCATAATACAAGACATTTAGGAAGATTCTAGATGCTTTCCGTTAGTTCACAAATTGTTCATTCGTTACTTAATTACTATGGTAATAGTGAAAAGTTGATATTACAGTGATATATGTCACAGAAACCAAGCTGAAATTGTGAAGAAAATGTGAAGGTTAACTTAAGACTTCTGAAGGAGTATGTTTTTTCCCAAAAAATTAACTATGAACAAAGATGGTAAGAAAAAAACGGGTAAATATCGAACGATTGCAGTAGTTATTTTAATTAAGTTCGTTTTTAGCTAGATTTTAGGTTGAATAAATCATATTTGATGTTATAATATTTATAAATTAATAACATTCGCTCATATAATCGCAGGAATATGGCCTGCAAGTTTCTACCGGGTTACCGTAAATGATCCGACTATGAGTGAGCAATGTACAGGATGGGATTGGATTCCACCCTATAAATGCCTGCAAGCTTCGTTTAAAAAGCCTGAAGGCCATTGCTTCACTCATTTTTATGTTGTGAATGCATGGCCTTTGGGCTTTTTATGTTTAGGGGCTTTTATTACAGAGGGGGAAGAAAATGGAACTGCTTATTGAAAAAATAAAAAACGAAGGGATCGTTTTATCATCATCAGTACTAAAGGTAGACTCATTCCTGAACCACCAAATAGATCCACAGCTTATGCAAGAGGTTGGTAAAGAATTTGCAGAGAGATTTGCCGGCAGCGGGATTACAAGGATATTGACTATTGAATCCTCCGGAATTGCTCCTGCTGTTATGGCCGGGCTTCATTTGAACGTTCCGGTTGTTTTCGCCAGAAAAAGAAAATCTTTGACTCTCGTAAATGATTTGATAACTGCATCTGTCTATTCCTTTACAAAGGAAGAAAGCAATGAAATTTCTGTGTCGAATAAGTACCTTGATGAAAAGGATAAAGTGCTTATTATTGATGACTTTCTGGCTAACGGACAAGCTGCGTTAGGGCTTGCAGAAATAGCAAAGAAAGCAAATGCTTCGATTGCAGGAATAGGGATTGTTATAGAAAAAGGGTTTCAGAATGGCGGGCGCCTTCTCCGCGAAAAGGGCTACAGAGTAGAATCATTAGCAATTCTTGACTCACTTGACAACGGCATGGTCAGCTTTGAAAATGCATCAGAGAAAATGGAGGAATTGGCGCGATGAATCAGAATCCGCTCAAAATAGCTTCACTCGGTATTCAGCACGTACTGGCAATGTACGCGGGGGCGGTTATTGTACCGCTAATAGTAGGAGGAGCCCTCGGCTTATCAGGAGAACAGCTTACTTATTTAGTTTCGATTGATATACTTATGTGCGGGATTGCAACCCTCCTTCAGGTTTGGCGTAATAAATTCTTTGGAATTGGTCTTCCAGTTGTCTTGGGATGTACCTTCACTGCTGTAGGGCCAATGATTGCCATTGGAGGCCAATACGGAATATCTGCCATCTATGGCTCCATTCTCGTTTCGGGAATTTTTGTGGTAGCTATTTCAAAGTATTTTGGGAAACTTGTCAGATTCTTTCCACCAGTTGTTACCGGGTCTGTGGTAACGATTATTGGGATAACTTTAATCCCTGTTGCAATGAATAATATGGCTGGGGGCCAGGGAAGCCCGGATTTTGGTTCACTGTCAAATATTGCGCTGGCATTTGGAACATTGCTGTTCATTATTGTGCTGTTCCGTTTCTTTAAAGGATTTATTCGGTCCATTGCCATTTTACTGGGATTGGCAGCAGGAACAATTGTTGCTTATTTTATGGGAATCGTGGATTTTTCAGCAGTTGCGGAGGCTTCCTGGTTCCATATGCCCGCTCCATTCTATTTTGGATTGCCTACTTTTGAAGTGACTGCTATTCTGACAATGATTCTGGTTGCGATGGTTAGTTTAGTAGAATCGACGGGAGTTTACTTTGCGCTCGGTGACATTTGCGATGAGAAGCTTGAGGAAAAAGACCTTTCAAATGGCTACCGTGCTGAAGGGCTTGCGATAATCCTTGGGGCTGTTTTTAATGCATTCCCTTATACAACCTATTCACAAAATGTCGGACTTCTACAGCTTTCGGGGATAAAAACAAAGAATGTCATTTATACTGCAGGTGCGTTCCTTGTACTTCTTGGGCTTGTGCCGAAAATTGGAGCATTAACTACCATTATACCAACGCCGGTGCTTGGAGGGGCGATGGTTGCCATGTTCGGTATGGTTGTTGCCTATGGAATTAAAATGCTCAGCAAGGTGGAGTTTTCATCTCAGGAGAATCTATTAATCATTGCCTGCTCAGTAGGAATGGGATTGGGAGTAACAGCAGTACCGGAATTATTTGCTCAAATGCCTTCTAGCATACGCATCCTAACTGATAACGGGATCGTAGCGGGAAGTATGACTGCCATTGTTTTAAATCTTGTATTCAATGTTTTTAAAGGAAATAAACAGGTTCAGCCAGCTTCTTTTTCGGGTCAGAAAGCTTCTTAAATTAAACCATTTTATTCACAATAAAAGCGGCGATCAATATAATATTCTATCGGGATATTTTTCAATATTCCCGACGCTTTGTTCTTCACAGGAAAGCGAGTGGATTGGGATGGAAAAATATTATTGCGACCATTGCCGGCTTTTATATAATGAAGAAGAAATTTGCGAGGCATGCGGACTGCTTGTTACGAAAAAGATTTATATCGAAGTTCAAAAACATCAAAAAAATCAAAATCAATTTGGGGCATTGGAATAATCCGATGCCATTTTTTTGTGAAAAAGTTTTATTATGCTAAAATAAAATTAATTTTCAGATAAAGGATTGATAAAATATGTATTTACCGTCATTCCGCCTGGATGGCCAAAAAGCCATTGTTACAGGCGCAGGAAGAGGAATTGGGAGAGCTTTGGCCATTGGTCTGGCAGAAGCAGGAGCCGATGTTGCTCTATTATCCAGAACCGTGTCTGATCTAGAGGAGACTGCTGGGATTATACAAAATATGGGCAGAAAGGTTTTAGTAATTCAGACAGATGTAACAAAAAGGGAAGATGTACATATTGCGGTACAAAAGGTGGCTGCCGAATGGAATGAAATTAATATCTTAATAAATAACGCAGGTATGAATATCCGTTCAAAGGCATTGGATGTTACGGACGAAGAGTGGCAGACCATTATGGATACTAATCTTAAATCAGCGTTTATGATGTCACAGGAAACAGCAAAGGTTATGAAGGAAAAGAATACACCTGGCAGAATCATTACGATTGCGTCTGTTGCCGGACATGTAGCCTTAAGAACTGGTGTGGTTTATGCAGCAACCAAAGCCGCTTTAATCCAAATGACTAAAGTCCTTGCGCTTGAATGGGGAGCCCATAATATCAATGTTAATGCCATCGGACCATGGTATTTTAAGACTCCGCTAACCGAAAAATTGCTGGCTGATCAAGAATATGTAAAGGATATCCTGGCTGTTACTCCGTTAAAAAGGGTAGGGGAGCTAGAAGAACTGGTTGGACCTGCGGTATTCCTTTCTTCCTCTGCCGGCAGCTATGTTACAGGCCAGACACTTTTTGTCGATGGCGGCATGACCATACAAGGATTCTAAACAGGTACTTTAAATTGGAAAAGATTTAGTAATGCTATTAATTCAAGTATTCATATATAATGGAAATGCACAACAACTCCTTCAAAACATATTGCTTCCTCCTATTCGGAGGGAGCTTTTTTTTATTTATGGCTCTGTTAAATTTGCCTGTTGATTTCCGCTCCAGGCACTCGCTTTCCGCGGGCGGTCCGGGAGCCTCCTCGGTGCATTCGCACCTGTGGGGTCTCCCGTTGACACGCTTCTCCCGCAGGAGTCTCGCACCTTCCACTCCAATCAACAGGGAGCTAAAATCAACAATAAGCTTTAAAACAGCTTTATTTATTTATCCTGTGTTAAAGCAAACTCTTGTTTTTAGCACTGTGTTGATTGGAGCTGAAGAGATTTCTGCGGGAAAAAGGTCCCGGGAGAGACCCCGCAGGCTTAAAACGCCAAGGCGCTCTCTGAAGTCCGAGGAAAGGGGGCTTGCAGCGAAAATCAACACCTAACCTTACCAGAGCTATTCATTTAATAGTTTCAAATAAAGTTGGAATGGTTACATACATAACAGTTAAGCATAATCTGCATTTATTTGGAAAAATTAAAAGAAAGCCTGAGAAGGGGAGTCATGTATGCCAGCAATCGTATCAGTTGCAGAAGCTATACCTGCACATGTGCTAAGGCAGGAACAGGTAATGGATTTTGCCAGAGATCTATTTTCAGAATCCTTTAAGGATATTGAACGACTTTTAAAAGCTTTTCATAACGGCCAAATTGAAAAGCGTCATTTTGCAAAGGATCTGGAATGGTTTAGGACAGACAAATCGTTTGAAGAAAAAAATAACGCTTATATTGATCAAGCTATTGAGTTAGGGACAAAAGCCATCAAGAGTTGTTTAAATAGTGAAACGTTTCTTAAAAAACAAATACCTTATGAAGAAGTTGACGCTATTTTTACAATTTCAAGTTCAGGCATCGCCACACCAAGTATTGAGGCAAGAATCATGAATAAGCTCCCTTTTTCGGAACACACGAAGCGAATACCAATTTGGGGCTTAGGCTGTGCCGGCGGTGCTTCAGGTCTTTCAAGAGCTTATGAATATTGCCTTGCTTTCCCTAAGGCAAAGGTTTTGGTTTTATCGATTGAATTATGCAGTTTGACATTCCAGCGAAACGACCGATCAAAAAGTAATTTAATCGGCACCTCCCTTTTTGCAGATGGAGTAGCGTGTGCCCTTGTAACAGGCGATGCTGTTACAAGGGAAGAGTTTCAGAAACAGGCGGCCATTCCCCGTATTATGGCGACCCAATCAACAACGATGCGGGATTCTTTGGATGTAATGGGCTGGGAAGTGAAGGATGAAGGCTTATATGTCGTTTTTTCAAAGGACATTCCTGCTATTATAGAAAGCTGGCTAAAGCCGAATGTAGCGGAATTTTTGCAGAGGGAGGGAATAAAAATGGAAGAAATAAACCATTTTGTTGCCCATCCTGGCGGAAAAAAGGTCATCGAATCCTATCAAAGTGCTCTGCAATTTGATCCGGGGATGACGAAAACATCATTGGAAGTTTTAAAAGAATACGGGAATATGTCATCAGCTACCATCCTGTATGTTTTAAAAAAATTTATGGAATTTGGTCGGCAGGGAGAAACTGGGCTTGCAACTGCACTCGGTCCGGGATTCAGTTCAGAGTTGCTGCTCTTGAAGTGGGAGTGAAAACATGTTATTTACCTTATTTATTACGATAATCATTTTACAGCGTGCATTCGAGCTCGTGGCTGCCAAAAATAATGAAAGATGGATGAAAGAGCGTGGAGCGCTCGAATTTGGAAAGCGGCATTACCAGTGGATTGTTTTGATTCATGCCCTCTTTTTTGTCAGCTATATCTTTGAAGTCTTATTTTTTGAAAAGGGCTTATCCCGTTTATGGCCAATGCTTTTCTTTTTATTTATCCTGACCCAGGCGGGCAGACTGTGGGCTCTGTTTTCTCTCGGGCGATTCTGGAATACGAAAATTATCGTCATGCCCGGCGCAAATGTCATAAGAAGGGGACCATACCAATTTATTAAGCATCCTAATTATATGATCGTAGCTGCAGAATTTGTGATAATCCCCTTGATGTTTCAGGCATACATTACAGCAATTGTCTTTACTTTGCTGAATATTTTAATCATGTCCATCAGAATACCAGCTGAAGAAAAAGCACTAAGGGAGCTAACTAAATACGAAGATGCTTTTATGAGACTAAAGCCGGAACCTGATAAAGATATTAAAAAAGTTTGACAATTATATGAACCCTATTGAAAATGATTATCGTTCGTGATAAACTTCTGATTGAAGTTGAAAATTATTCTCAATATCATTCCAATAGGAAAGGTGTTGCTACATATGACAATTGTTTTTGTTGCAGGCACTATCGCGGCATACTCACTGGTTATGAAACATGTCCTGAATAACGTTGCAAAACCTCATACAAGATAATATTATCGAATTATTTGGAACCAGGCTGCTGCCTGGTTTTTGTTTTGTTATTACTTTCCATATTTTTGAAAATGTGTAAACCCTACGAACAAACGCGTGTGAAAATGGATAATAAAATATTTAATTTAGCGAACAATCATTATAAAATTTGCGAACAAACTAAAGGAATTAGCGAAGAAACTGCTATTAACTAAAAAGAAAATAAATTATTTATTCTAAAAAGCAGATTTCCAACAAAAAATATTAGAAAAATCAAAGAATAAGATCTCTTGTATAGGAAAACACACGAAAATCATTTAAAATAAGTAGTAAATTGAAGTTACAAGGGGATAAATGTAAATGGCTGAAACGGCAATGCAACCAGGATTACAACAAAATGAATTATTGAACAAAATTACTGCTTTATATTCATATACAAACGATCATCACGATGAGCAGACGGCTGAGAGGGCAAAGGATCTGGCGAGAAAGCTAAAAGACCAGGAATTCGCCATTGCCTTTTGCGGTCATTTTTCTGCAGGGAAATCGAGCATGATTAACAAGCTCGCTGGAGAGGATCTCCTCCCGTCATCACCAATCCCAACCAGTGCCAATCTGGTAAAGGTTAAATCCGGTGAAGAGGATTACGCAAAAGTGATTTTTAAGGAAGGGAAGCCAAGGCTGTATCCTGCACCATATGATTACGGGCAAGTAAAGTCTTATTGCAAGGATGGCGATTTGATCCAATCCATTGAAATCAGCCATTCCAAAACAAGTTTGCCAAAAAAGGCTGTCATTATGGATACGCCGGGAATCGATTCAACAGATGATGCGCATAGAATCGCTACAGAATCTGCTTTGCACTTGGCTGATCTGGTTTTTTATGTAATGGACTATAACCATGTTCAATCCGAATTGAATTTCCTTTTTACAAAAGAACTGACTGAAGCAGGCAAAGAAGTTTATTTAGTCATCAATCAAATAGATAAACACCGTGATGAAGAACTAAGCTTTGAACACTTCAAAGCAAGTGTGAGAGACTCTTTTGCTTCATGGGGAGTGAAGCCAGCACGGATATTCTACACCTCTTTAAAAGATGAAGACCATGAAGAAAACGAGTTTTATCCGCTGCAGAATTTTATTAATGAGAGCATCGCGAACCGTGAGGCACTCCTGCCTGTTTCCGTCTTTAATTCCTTGAAGAAGCTTGCAGAGGATCATCTTAAATTTCTGAATGAAGCAAATGCATCAGAAAAAGAGAAGTGGGAAGAAAAACTATCTGAACTTGGCCAGCAGGAACGGGAACAGCTGCCCGCAAAATTGTCGAATTTAGAAACTGAATTAACAAAGCTGAAAACTTCAATACATACAGCAGACATCGAAGTTAGCGACAAAATCGATGAGATACTGAAAAATGCTTATTTAATGCCTTTCCAGACTAGAGAACTTGCCGAGTCCTACTTAGAGTCCCGCCAGCCAGAGTTTAAAGTCGGTCTTTTTTTCAGCAGACAGAAAACAGAGCAGGAAAGACAGGCAAGACTTGAACGTTTTTATCAGGACTTTTCCGAGAAAGTAAAGGCTCAATTAGAATGGCATTTAAAAGAGCTCTTTCTGCAGCAATTTAAACAGCATGATATTCACGATCCTGGATTATTGGCACAGGCTCAGGGCTTTGAAATGCACTTTGAGCCGGAACTTTTAGCCAAAACGGTGAAGACTGGTGCCATGGTTTCAGGCGATTATGTTTTGCAGTATACCAATGATACGGCAGATGCTGTTAAAAGAATAGCTAAGAACAGCGCAGCCATTTTAAAAGAAGCGCTGCTGGCTGCCTTAAAGGATAAAATAAGCCATGAGCAATCAAGGCTTGAGGAAGACCTCTTCCAACTGAAAAAATATGCTGAAGCATTAAATGCATTAAGTTCTATTAGAGAAGAACTCCAAACAGCAGAGAGCCAAATGCATGCATACCTTGCAGGAGAGTATTCTCAGGATGCGTTCCAAGAGAAAGCCAAGGTTCTAGTCGCAGAGCATGTTGAAGAAGCAGAGGTTGTTTTCCTGCAAGAAGGGCAGGATGGGAAAGAAGAGCAGTTAAAGGAGTCAGTGCATAATGAAGAACCGCCAGCAGCTGAAGATCCTTTGCCTTCCATTTCTGTGCAGCCAGTTATTGAAAAGCTTAACTTCACAGCACAGGCTGTTAACGATCTTCCAGGTTTTAGAAAGCTTGCCGCAGACTTGGCCGGGAAAGCATCAAGGCTTGAGAGCAAAGAATTCACGGTTGCACTTTTCGGAGCTTTCAGTGCAGGGAAATCTTCCTTTGCAAATGCTTTAATCGGGGAAAAGCTGCTGCCTGTTTCCCCTAACCCGACAACAGCGGCAATCAATAAAATAAAGCCTATTTCCGGTGAGAATGCACACGGAACTGTTCTTGTAAAGGTCAAGGATTCCGAATCTCTTTTCAATGATGTAAATCACTCTTTAAGAGTCTTTGATTATACAGCCAGCAATTTTGACGATGCAGCTGCGGCTATAAAAAAAATTACAGGTGCTAACCAGGGATTTGATGCGAACGAAAAGACACATTTTGCCTTTCTAAATGCTTTTTTGCGTGGATTTCATTTTTTTCGTGAATTACTTGGGAGCACCATTAAAGCTAACCTTGAAGAATTTAAGGACTATGTGGCCAATGAGGAAAAATCATGCTTCGTAGAAACGATTGAAGTTTATTATGATTGCGAATTAACCAGGCAGGGAATCACACTTGTTGATACCCCTGGTGCGGATTCCATCAATGCAAGACATACAGGCGTTGCGTTTGAATATATAAAAAACTCGGATGCAATTCTGTTTGTAACCTATTATAATCATGCCTTCTCGAAAGCGGACAGGGAGTTTCTTATTCAGTTGGGACGTGTGAAAGACACCTTTGCCCTCGATAAAATGTTTTTTATAGTCAATGCCATCGACCTGGCAAGTAATGAGGAAGAGAAAGAGTCAGTGCTTGATTATGTGGAAGACCAATTGGTGCAGTATGGTATTCGCAGACCTCATTTATTTGGCATATCGAGCCTTCAAGCTCTGTCAGAAAAAATGGAAAAAAACAAAGATGAAACGTCAAATATCAGCTCTTTTGAAAATAGCTTTTATTCGTTTATCAATCAGGATTTGCTGAACATCTCCATTACATCCGCAGAAACAGAATGGAAACGCTTATTAGGCCAGTTAAGAGCTTATATATCCTCTTCCCAGGAAAACAAGGATGTAAGGGTTCAAAAGCTGGAGTTACTGAAAGATGAGCATAAAACAATTTCTGATCTTTTACGCAAACAGAAACCTGAATTGCTGTCTCAAAGGCTTGAACAGGAAACAGATGAGCTTGTTTTTTATATCAAGCAAAGAGTATTTTTGCGTTTTGGAGATTTTGTAAAGGAGGCTTTCAACCCATCACTTTTAAAGGACGACGGCCGGAATCTAAAGAAGATGCTACACGCAGCACTTGATGATTTTCTTTCCAGCTTCGGATTTGATTTTGCCCAGGAGCTCCGTGCAACAACCTTAAGGCTCGAAACCTATATTTCCAAGCTTCTGGGACAGCAACAGGAGTCCATTGCGAAATCAGCAGCTAATGTGAACAGTGATTTGTCTTATAGTTTATTTGAGCCAGCCGCTCTGGCTGGAATAGAATTTGAATCTGCTTTTTCAAACGAGGATCACGCTCAGTTTAAAAAAGCTTTATCACATTTTAAAAATCCCAAATCATTCTTTGAGAGAAATGAACGGAAACAGTTGGCGGATGAGCTTGAGAAAAACTTGCAGGAACCTGCTGACCGATACTTGCAGGCTGAAAGTGCAAGGTTGAAATTTCATTACAACAGCCTTTTGACAACAGAATTTGAGCGTTTGCTCGATTCACTTTTGGAACAGACCAATGAATACTATGAAGGTATTACGGCGGCTCTAAAAGATGATTTCCCAATTGAGGAACTTAAAGAAATTGAAAGGGAAATTGCACAATACGAGAAATAATTTTTGAAAGGTTGCTGTATTTCTCATGGAAAAATGGCTGTGCGCTACAGAAGAAAAATATCATATCGATATCCTTTTTGCATGTGAAGCAGGGAGCAGGGCCTGGGGTACAGATGATGTGGGGTCAGACTATGATATTCGCTTCATATTTAAACACAGGGACATAAAAGAATACCTTTCCCTTGAACGTGCAAAGGACGTTATAGATTCAGATACTCCTTTTGATGCGCATGGCTGGGATATTTTCAAAGCGCTTGAACTGATGAAAAAGTCCAATCCAAGCATTTATGAATGGACATACTCACCCATTATATACAGGGATAAGCGGCAATTTTCTGTAAAGCTAAAGAGAATTGTAGAAAATGATTTTTCAAAATATAAGTTATTTCAGCATTACCGTCAGCTTATGACCCGTAATTTAAAGGAAGCTGCTAAGAAAGAAACAATGACAGAGAAAAAGCAGAAATTGCTTATACAGGCTGTGAGAGCTTTTTTAATTGCCAGACAAATACTCGCTGCTGAACATTTGAATGGTCATTTTCTTTATAGAAGACTCTTTTTTATCAAGGGAGAAAGTGATTTTGTTCATTTTTACCGGGAGCTTGCAGAAGAAAAACAAAATGGAAGCCTTATTAATGGAAAATATGCTGACATTATGCTTGGCAGACTGGAGAAAGAAAAAGAGGCAATGCTAGCAGCCGCTGAAAAACTGAATAAAGGCAGCAGCCAGGTAACGTTCCTCAATGAATGGCTTTGGGAGCTGATTGGGATATAGGCATAATGTCTAAAACCGAAAAAGGGAGAGCTATGGAGAAGAATTCTTTTCATGCTTGTGCCACCTGTATTAATTTTAAAACTCAAAAGCGAAAAGATGGAATGTATTATTTTTGCAGCAGGCTTGGCTATGAAACGAAACCTGATTATCAATTTAACTGCTGGACTCCAAAGGAACATGTAGTCCGGCTGATGGAAAAAAGAAAAGGGGAGAATCTGGGATGAAGTATGTAATCGAAAAGGAATGGCTTCTAAACAAACTCAATGATTCAGATGTAAGAATTGCAGATTGCCGGTTTAAACTCGGTTCTCCTAAAGAGGGACACAGCTTATATTCTTTAAATCATATTCCAAATGCGATTTATTTTGACCTTGAGAAAGATCTCTCAGGCAAGGTAAAAGAGCACGGTGGAAGGCATCCACTGCCAGATCTGGAGCAGCTTAAACATGCACTTGAGAAGGCGGGAATCAGCCGGGAAACAACCGTTGTTGCATATGACGGAGGGGAAGGGGCTTTTGCTTCACGGTTCTGGTGGCTGCTCCGCTATTTGGGACATGAAAAAGTCTATATCCTAAACGGCGGATATAAAGAATGGATTAACGGCGAATATCCCGTAAGTAATGAAATACAAAGCTATGAACCTGCTATTTTTAACATTGAGCTCCAGCATGATATCCTTGCTCCTTATGAAGAGGTTAAAAGTCAGTCAGAAAACTACGGTGGAGCAGTATTAATCGATTCAAGGGAAGCGAAACGCTACTTGGGGCTTGAAGAGCCAATCGACAAAAAAGCAGGCCACATTCCAGGGGCAATCAATAAAGTTTGGCTTGAGGCTTATGAAAATGGCAGATTTCATGATATACAAGACCAGGAGAAAAGGTTTGCAGAAATCGACAAAAACAAGCCGGTTATTGTCTATTGCGGATCAGGAGTCACTGCAGCACCAAACTTTCTTGCTTTGATTGAAGCCGGCTATAGCAATGTAAAATTATATGCAGGAAGCTTTAGTGACTGGATATCATATGAGGATAATGAGATAGAAACTGTCGAAAAATAGAGAAATCCCTTTTTAAAAAGGGATTTTTTTACTGTGGTAAATATTATATAATTTAAAAGGTTTCATATATTCAAATAATTGGAGGTCTTAAATGAATACTTCAGGTTATACGATAACAAAAAAGCAAAAAACTGATATGAATCAAATATTGGTAACCACCGCCATAATACTTATTCTTTCTGCCATCTTTGTTCCCATTTTTTTGCTTTCCCCATTCCAGGCACAGTTTTACAGAGTAACTGGAACATGGGTATTCGAAGCCCCTAAATCCGCTTACTTAACATTTAGTTTTGCACTGGTAGCAGTAGGGGTTTTTATGATTGCAGGGGTTTGGCTTCACAGCGCAGAAAAATTCGGCAAGCTTGGGAAAATGATTGTCGGCATTGGATTTACTGCTTCGCTGGCCACATTAATACTTAGCTTTGACTATTACCATTACATCGATAAAAACGGGGTTCACTTTAATCCATTGTTCAGTTTGGAGGAGAAGCACTATACATGGACAGAAATAAAACAAGCGAGGCAAACGGTCAAAAATGAAATGGGTATTATGTCAGATGATAAACTGATTTTTACGTTTAATGACGGAACAAGCTACTCCTATCTATTGAATGATAATATCCGCAAGGCCAGAATCGCGACCTATTTTGAACTTGAAGAGCATGGTGTTGAATTGATAAGGGAAACTGAATAGTATTGTAAAACTTTTCAAGGGAATGTGGGTGTTTCCCATGTTATAATAGTAGATACGATTATAACCGGGAGGCGAAGAAATGAACGAAAACAAACCTTCACTGCTGCTTGTAGACGGGATGGCGCTATTATTCAGAGCTTATTTTGCCACCGCTGTCTCCGGCCAATTTATGATAAATTCAAAAGGAATTCCTACAAATGGAGTCTACGGTTTTGTAAAACACTTCTTAACAGCTGTTTCTTCATTCAGCCCTACTCATGTGGCTGTCTGCTGGGATATGGGAAGCAAAACATTCCGGACAGAAATGTTCAATGGATATAAAGCAAACCGCCCAGAAGCTCCAATTGAGCTTGTGCCACAATTTGATCTTGTAAAGGATGTTGTCGAAGCTTTCGATGTTCCAAATATCGGGTTAGAAGGGTATGAAGCTGATGATTGCATTGGAACGATCGCAAAAAAGGCAAGCCAGGAAGCAGATGTGCTAATCCTTACTGGAGACCAGGATATCCTGCAGCTTTTGGATGAACATATTTCGGTTGTTTTATTGCAAAAAGGGTACGGCAATTACCTGGTTCATACAAGCGAAACCTTCTATGAAGAAAAAGGCATTTCACCAAAGCAGATGATCGACTTAAAAGCTTTCATGGGTGATACAAGCGATAACTATCCTGGTGTAAAAGGGATTGGTGAAAAAACAGCCTTAAAGCTCCTTCAGCAGTATGAGCATATTGAAGGCGTCCTTGAAAACCTGGAGCAGCTGACAAATGGCCAGCGCACTAAAATTGAAAAGGATCTTGAGATGCTCCACCTGAGCAGACAGCTTGCAGAAATAAAATGCGATGTTCCTGTTGAATGTCCACTGGACCTTGCCCAATTTACTATGAACCGGGAAAAGGTAATCGAAAAATTCACCGAAATTGAATTTCGCGGACTTCACCGCTTTCTTGATTTGAAAAAAGAATATGCTTAATATGAGAACTCCAGGCTGAGGCATGGAGTTTTTGTTTTGGATATGAGCTAATCCCGCGCCTAAGCTCCCATCCGGCATCAGTAATGGTTACACAAAATCCGCCGAACAAAAGCCGCCTTCACAAGGCGGCCTCTTCTGCATTATTTTGTATTTTTCTTTTTCGCAGCATTCTCCAGCTTGCTCTTCGGCTCTTCTGCGAATTCCGCATCCTGCCCGTATCCTTGAGGGTTTACACCCGGAGCTTTCTTTCCTCTGTTTGTATGTCCATTTTTGCTCAAGTGGGTTCACCTCCTTTAAAAAATCATTGCCGATTTTGATAACCTTATTATTGTTTAAGTCTTTGTGTTTTAATCATTTCCATGAGGGGTACAAATTAGCAACTGATGCTATACGCATTTATGCTGGTTTATTTCACAATAAAAAGATGCTCTAATCAGCATTTTCTGGAGGAATAATAACAACCTGCATACTTCACAATATAAAAGAGGTGAGTCTGAAATGAATAAAGGAGTTTATATAGCTCTGTTAAGTATAGGGTTGGCTCAGGGGCTGAAGATTCCCATCCATTATGTTAAAGAAGGAGAGCTTCGTCCGGATTTATTTTTCCAGACAGGCGGAATGCCGAGTTCCCATTCGGCAGGTGTTTCTTCCTTAACGACTTTTATTGCATTAAAGCGGGGAGTTCCGACTGTTGATTTTGCTCTCTCGCTTGTATACGGTTTGATCGTAATGTATGATGCACAGGGAATCAGGCGCCAGACTGGTGAGCTTACATTAAAGGTAAACAGCCTTGGCGAGCTTGTTGATAAGATCCACAAAGATGAGACAGTAAAGTTTGAAGAGGAAGGCCCAAAGAAGCTAAAGGAGATGCTTGGCCATCAGCCTGCCGAGGTTTTAGGAGGAGCTCTTCTTGGAGTGCTTACAGGTACGCTTGGCTATCTTCTTACAAAGAAAAAATAAATAGACACGACATATCGTGAAACCGCCTTCTATCCAATTTCCAAAGATGGACAACCCCTGCCTGCTTCCTGCAGAAAAAGGTAGATAATTGTCGAAAATTCAGGTAAGATTTAGGAGGAAACAAAGGGAGCAGGGGAAGAGGGGAAGGTTTGTGAAGACAGTTGAAGAATATTTGCACTTTTTGCAAAGTAAAGGTTTTCAATTACGTGAAGATGCAATTGGCTTCATTTACTTTGGCAAAAATTACACAGATGCTTCAGATGAGCTTGCAAATGCAGCAATTGAATTAACGTTAAAAGCACAGAAATCATTTGACGGCAGTTTCTATGTATCATTACTGGAAACGCTGGTTGCGAATGACATCAGCAGCAGGCGTGAAGCAATAAAGTTTGTAAAAGAAAAGTTAATTATTTAAAAAGGCGTGTACACTTGAGAACACGCCTTTTGCATTGATTCCAATCAGGAGGCAGCTTTTTTCTTTAAGATGAAAAAATTTTTCTTGGCAGGGATTTCTGCAAAAATCATTCCCGCAAAAATAAGCAGACAGCCAATCACTGCACTATAAGATAGCCTTTCATTTGCCCATATAAAACCGGTTGCTGCTGCAAAAACTGGTTCCATAGCAAAAATCAGGGCAACTCTTGTTGGGGTTGTATATTTTTGAAAAGTTGTCTGTGCAAAGAAAGCGATGGCTGTTGCAAAAAGCGAAGTCACAATCAGAGCTCCCAGCACATTAGACTTAAACAAAATATCAGGCTGGAATGCCTGCTGCCAGTTCTCTGTGAAAAGTGCAAAAATCATCGATAACAGAGCTACAGTGGCTACTTGAATGACAGTCAACAGCAGGGCAGGATATTTGCTGCTGTATTTGCCTGTAAAAATGATATGAAGGGCAAAACCTACTGCACATATAAATACAAGTGCATCTCCAATATTCAGCGAGACTTTATCAGTCATTGTCAGCAGGTATAGTCCTGCAGTTGCAATTGAGACACCTGCAATGGCATTAATTCCCGGCTTGATTTTTATAAGCATGAAAGAAAATACGGGAACCATCACTACGCTTAAACCGGTTATGAAACCAGCTTTTGATGAAGTAGTATACAGCAGTCCCACTGTCTGGAACGCGTAGCCAACAAATAAAAAAAGGCCCATAATAGCACCTGAAGCCAGCAGTCTCTTATTTAACAGCATCAGCTGTTTTCTTTCGAAAAGAATGAGCCATCCTCCGAGCAGAAGGGCTGCAAGGAAAAAGCGTACACCATTAAAGGAGAATGGTTCTAAAAAAGCAATAGCATTTTGCACGAGAACAAAGGTGGAGCCCCAAACCAAGGCAACGAGCAAAAGGCTTATATCAGCGAAGATTGTTGATCTGGTCATCATTTATCTTGCCCTTTCGTTTTATTTTCCCGGATGGCAGCACGGGCTAATTCATCAGCTGACTTATTATCCGAACTTGGCACCCATTTCATAAAAAATAAATCAAATTGCCTTGTAAGTTTCAATGCTTCTTCAAGCAGAGGGGCAAATTTTTTATTTTTCACAAATTCCTTTTCGACAGCGCGATTGACAAGCTGTGAGTCCGTCCGGAAGGATACAACTTTATAGCCCTTCTCAATACATATTTCCAGGGCTTTTAAAAATGCACGGTATTCTGCTTCGTGATTTTCCATTTCACCCAATGGAATCGAGAAGCGCTGAACTTCTCCGTTATTTTTTATAAAAATACCTGCACCGCTTGGACCAGGGTTTCCGGCACTGGCTCCATCTATAAATACTTCAATCATTGCTTTGCCTCCCCGACTTTTCATTGGTAATGTGTTTAGAGAGTAGTGCTGCTCTTTATTTAACACTGCAATAGGGTAAACTAAGTGTAGTTTATCATAAAAATCCGTTATATAGCAGAAAAAGGATACCATTTTGGGCATCCTTTAATCATTTGGTCTTATTTTACCGGAAACCGTTTGGCTATATATCCAAATGGGGTATCAAGTAGGGCTATCAAAAATTTTAGGATATACGTCGTGAAGAATATTTGAATCCAATCATCCATCGGAAATACGCCAAGGAAAGCAATACTGGTAAAAATAAGCGTATCTAATAATTGGCTTAACATGGTGCTGCCATTATTCCGTATCCAGAATTGGTTTTCTTTTGGGAATTTCTTTTTCAAATAGGTAAAGATATAAACATCGGTCAGTTGGCTGACTAAATATGCAGCCAGGCTTCCCGCCGCTATGCGGGGGAGGATGGAAAAAATGGTGCTAAGAGCCTCCTGTGCAAAATCTGTTTCATGCGGCTTGAACAATAGGACCATCTGCATAATGAGGGTCATGGCCAAGAGTGTAAAAAAACCAAGCCAAACTGCTTTTTTTGCTTCGTCTTTGCCGTACTTTTCATTCAGAATATCCGTAACTAAAAAAGCAGTTCCGTACATGGCGTTCCCCAGCGTAGCAGTAAGGCCAAACATTTCAACTGTTTTAACTACCTGAAGATTGGCTATTACCGTTGAAAAACCAATCCAAACAAACAAGCCTGTTTTTCCAAAAAGGCGGTACATGACCAGAACTAATATAAAATTGACAAGTGCAAAGAATAATCCAAACCATTCATTAAACATCGTTTTCCTCCTAGTTTTGATAATGCGGGAGTTTCCGAACCGCAATGTCTATTTGATTGTCATTGACCATTATAGCTTGAAATATACTCGAATAGTACCAAGTTGAGTAAAGAATAAGAGATTCGGCTATTGCAAACAGTTTTTAATAAAGGTGACCACAGCTAAAAAAGTACAGAAAGGCTGAAAATAAATGAAATATAAAGTGGAATGGAAATATAAACTAAAAGGGAATGAAGATGTTCATTTTGCTTCAGACTGGATTGACGGGGAATTAGCTTTGCAAGTGGGAGAAGATATTGAAAGGTCCGGAAAAGGAAAAGACATTATCTACTATGATGAAATTGGTACTTCATGGAGTACCAAGGAAATGCGGAAGCTGTTAACGGAAGTAGAAGAGGATCCGCATGATATTACCGTATTTTTTGACGGAGGATTTAATAAAGATACAAACCAGGCAGGACTTGGAGCAGTGATTTACTTTAAACAGGGCAAAAAGAAATACCGTGTAAGAGCAAATGAACTTTTTGATGAAATGGATAATAATAATGAAGCAGAATATGCTGCCATTTATTTTACAGTAAACCTTCTTGAGGAGATGGGTGTTCATCATATGACCTGTGAGTTCAAGGGAGATTCCCAGGTGGTACTGAAACAGCTTGAAGGTGAATGGCCATGTTATGAAGAAAACCTTAATCGCTGGCTTGACCGGATTGAGGAAAAGATTAAAAAGCTTGGCATTCTTCCAAGATATACTCCCATTCCGCGTAACGAGAACAAAGAAGCGGATAAGTTGGCCAGCCAGGCACTCCAAGGGAAATTCATTAACAGCAGAATGCAGGTCATATAATTGGAAACAAGGAAGGCGTGAAAAATTTGAGCAGAAAGGAAATATTCAATCAAGTGGAGGACCTGATGGCCAACTATTGCAAAGGCTGTTTTCTTCACAAACACCACAAAGAGGAAAAGGGGCGCAGATACGCCCATCGATTTTGCATATCTGAATGTACGGTAGGCGAAAAAATCAAATCAATCGGAAGTAAGCTGAACTGACTTCTGGCGGGTTTGCGGACAAAATAAAAGGCTGGCAGATGCCAGCCTTATTACTGTTATATTTGAATTATAGTTTTACAACGTTTGCAGCTTGAGGTCCGCGGTTTCCTTCAACGATTTCGAAAGAAACTTCTTGGCCTTCTTCTAAAGATTTGAAACCGTCGCCTTGGATAGCTGTGAAGTGTACGAATACATCGTCTCCGCCTTCAACTTCGATGAAACCGAAACCTTTTTCATTATTGAACCATTTTACTTTACCGTTTTGCATGTTTAATTTTCCTCCTAAGCCTTTCAAGACACTTATGGTGCCTTAGATGAATATTACCACCTAACAAAACATAGAGCAGATATTTTTTGAAATAACGGAAATATATTCTGTTAAATGATGATTATAATATACACGAATGGGCACTTTCCGTCAAGGAATACAAGCATAATTTTACAAAAAACAATAAAATATTTTAAATATTTAAAAATCTGTATTCATTCTTAGGTTTTCAATAATTTTTTACAATGTTTAGATATCATATTTAATTGTTTTTTTCATATTTATTATTAATTATATTGTTTTTTAAAGGGTGAGGATATGTACCGGTTTTCCATTGAGAATCAGGATTGGATCTTGAGGTTTTCACCCAATATCCAAATTGAAGCGGAAGAAAAGCAGGCCATAATCAGTTCAATCCTTCAGCTTGGCAGTGAGCTTCCTTTTTTTCCGCATGGGGATTCATTTATCATTATGAATGACCAATTAGGCATCATTGTATTTAATGTTGAAAAAATCCCATCGATGATATTGACAGTCTCCAACATTGTTACAGAAAATAAATGGTACATCCAGAAGAACCTTACTATAAAACCGTATAAAAAAGAAGGATGATCGGCGAAAGCCGATTTTTTCTGAGGGTTACCTTTAACATCAGGAAAAGGTTACAAGTCCCGATTCTTTCGCATTATGAAAACGCTTTCATTTATGAAATTCACTCAGCAGAAATGGATTATCCTGATACTATGGACACGTATAAAGATCCAGCCGCAACAAGCTTTGTACTGAAAAGATAAGGAGAGTAAGGAGAATCCCTCAAGGGGTTCTCCTTAAATTTTGAAAAAATTTTCCCATGTAATCGTATTTTTGCTCTCTTTGCTAATTTTTTAGGTTAATATTAAAATAGATATCTATATTTTGTTCTATTAAGCAAGGGAGCTAAATTATGAAACTGATTATCGCGGAGAAACCCGACCAGGGATTAACGCTGGCTTCTATTTTTAAAATGAAGAAACATCAGGGATATATTGAAATCTTCCCAAATGATATATTTCCCCAGGGGGCGTATGTAACCTGGGCTGTAGGGCACCTTTGCCAGCTTTCTTCTCCTGAGAAATATGATAGGGAATGGAAAAAACGGTCTCTTAACGCATTGCCCATAATCCCTGAGCAGTTCCAATACGAAGTCACAAAAGATAAAGCAAAGCAATTTAATATTATAAAACAGCTTCTCTCGAGTCCAAGTTTGGCTGAAGTCATTCATGCGGGAGATGCAGGACGTGAGGGTGAGCTTATTATCAGAAATATCCTAAGGCTGACCGGATCGAGAGTGCCAATGAAAAGACTGTGGATTTCTTCATTAACACCCAAAGCAATCAGGGAAGGGTTTCTTGCTCTTCTCGATGAAAGCGATACTCGGAATCTTTATTATGAAGCCTATACGAGAGCGTGTGCTGACTGGGTGGTTGGAATGAATGCGTCGCGCCTGTATAGCCTGCTTCTTCAGCAGCAGGGCTTCTCAGATGTTTTTTCAGTAGGAAGGGTTCAGACTCCAACACTTGCCTTAATTGTAAAAAGAGAAAATGAGATTCAAAATTTTGTATCCGAACCATTTTGGGAGGTTACAGCCCAATTTAATATGGATGGAAAAAAATATACGGGCAAGTGGGAAAATGATGGTGAAACACGAATTAAAACAAAGGAGCTCGCCGAAAAAATAGCGGCTTTTTGTCAGAATAAAGATGCTCAAGTAGAAGATGTCCAGGCAGAAAAGAAAGAGTTCCTGCCGCCGTTGCTCTATAACTTATCTGCGTTGCAGGCAGAAGCCAACCGCCGATTTAAATTCCCTCCAAAAAAGACGCTTGACGTCTTGCAAAAGCTTTATCAAAAAGGCTTTGTATCCTATCCTCGTTCCGATTCCAGGCATGTGACAGAGGGGGAAGCGGAAATGTTCCCTGAAATTCTCAGGAAAATGGAAGCGAAGGAAGAGTACAAGGATCTATTTCCTCTGCCTGTAAGCTCGATTATGCAAAATAAACGGTATGTAAATGATAAAAAGGTAACAGACCATTACGCAATCATTCCGACCGAACAAGTCCCCGATCTGCAAAAGTTATCATCGGATGAAAAAATTCTTTATGACCTTATCATGAGGAGCTTAATTGCTGCCCATTATGGAAAAGCTGTAACCGAATATACAACTATTAAAACCCTTGTTGATGGCAGAGCTTTATTTCTATCAAAAGGGAAGGTCCAGCTGGAAGAAGGCTGGCGAAAAGTGATTACTCAGCAGGAGAAGGAAAATGAGCCTGTTCTGCCTTCATTGCAGGCAGGTGATAATGGTACCGTGGTTAAGGCTAATGTTAAAGAAAGCAAAACACAGCCGCCAAAGCGCTATACAGAAGGACAGCTAATTACACTTATGAAAACAGCCGGAAAGCAAATCGAAGACAAAGAACTCGAAAAAGTATTAATGAAAACAGAAGGTCTGGGAACAGAAGCCACAAGGGCCGGAATTATTACGATGCTTAAAGACCGCAAATATATTGATATAAAAAAGAACCTGGTCTATGCAAATCCCAAAGCAAAAATCCTGATAGAAGCCATTGGCTCTGAAATCCTGGCTTCCCCAGAGATGACAGCAAAATGGGAGCAAAGGCTTAAGGATATATCAGATGGGGCAGCTTCGCCAAAACAATTCATGGACCAAACGAATAAAATGATTAGTCACCTCATTGACTCCTCTGTTAACAATGCCGGAAAATGGACATTCTCCGAAGAAGATAAAGAGGGCTTTACTCCAGGTAAGTTCAAACAAAAAAGGGCAGTCAATTTGGGGCAATGCAAGCAATGCGATGGAAGAGTTGTTGATAAAGGCAGTTTTTACGGCTGCTCTAATTACAATAAAACCAAATGTGGTTTTACTATTTCCAAAAAAATTATGGGCAAGGGAATTACCCAAAAAATTCTTAAACAGCTGCTAAAAGATGGAGAGACAGAATTAGTGGAAGGCTTTACTAGCAAAGGAAAAGATAAAACCTTTTCTGCCAAATTATCATGGGATGGACAGGAAAATAGAATTAAATTTGTCTTCCCGCAAAAGGCCTAAATTTGGCTCTATGTGACATATTGCCTTGTCTCCCTTTCGCAACTGTAGTAAAATCGTTAAAGTCTTATACTTATTAGGTTATGTTAAAGTTACATTGATTTGGCACCCTGTGTTAATTCAAGCGGAAATCAACACACGTTTTACAGAACCATTTCTTAAAGAGATATGTAATGGTTGAAAGTTTACAGGGCGCTCTGCGCTTTTCTAATACAATATAAAAGTGAACTTAGAACTTCGAAAACTGTCTAGCTCCAGCGCCTACCCCCTTGAGGTCACAAGCTTTTCTTGTTGCGGCTCCTAGGGACTCGGGTCATAATCCGTTTCCTTTCAGAAGGAAAAAACACCTTCTTACAGGTACCGTCTTATGCCTGTCGTCCCTGTACAGTCGCCTCCACATTTCGGGCAATCCTCCCAGCAAGGCAAAGAACGCCTTCCCGGGCGGCTCGTCTTGTGCTTGTCGGGGGTGGGCAAGGCGCTTGCGCTTTTCAAAAAATGCTGTCTAGCTCCGAGCGCCATCGGCTCGAGGTCTTAAGCCAATCGCTTCTGAAGGCAAAGAACGCCTTCTGCCAGCGCTTGTCTTAAGCTGGTCGCCGATAGGCAGGCGCTCTGCGCTTTTCTATTTGGCAGGAGGTTGCGAAATGCCAACACCGAGTATGGAAGATTATATTGAACAGATATATATGTTAATTGAAGATAAGGGATATGCGCGGGTTTCCGATATTGCCGAGGCCTTGTCGGTACATCCTTCTTCTGTAACAAAAATGGTACAAAAGCTTGATAAAGATGAATATCTTGTATATGAAAAATACAGGGGGCTGATATTGACGCCAAAAGGCAAAAAAATCGGCAAAAGACTTGTGTACCGCCACGAACTGCTGGAACAGCTCCTTCGCATAATCGGAGTAAAAGAAGAAAATATTTATGAGGATGTTGAAGGGATTGAACACCACCTGAGCTGGGATGCTATTGACCGGGTTGGTGATTTGGTGCAGTTTTTTGAAGAAGATGAGAACCGCATAGAAGTTTTGCGAGAGATTCAGAGGAAAAATGAAGATGAACAATAAAAACCTGACAGCTGTCAGGTTTTTTTCATGTGCGCCCGGCA